>JAFDYM010000466.1 GCA_018267435.1 Bacteroidota bacterium
TACCACTAAACATCTTCAATGTTTCTACCCCCTTGCTGGTAGCTATCTTGGTAAGGTAAGTACCCTTGCCGAAAGTTGTATTGCTTATCTGCTTATGGTTTACGCCGGGTACTACGTTCCAGCTATCGGTGTATACCAGTTTGCCGCCTAGGTCATATATCAGTATGGTAGCGGTTTCAGCATTATCGCTATATAGGTCTATAGCAAAGGTGCCGCTATTCGGGTTAGGGTATAGCGCAGCATTTAGCTGCTTGCCACTTGGTTTATCCAAGCCAGTATTTACCACATAGTCGGCGGCCATAATTACGGCGCGGTAGGCGTTTATTTTGCCATGGCCCCATAGGTTGTTGGTACTGCCTACTTCGGGTGCTAGGCCCGTAAAGTTATCCTTTATGGCAGTTTCGGCTAGTATGGTGCGTACATCTTGCGGTGCTAGCTGTGGGTTAACCTGTAATAGCAAGGCTACTATACCCGCCGCTGCTGGCGACGACATAGAGGTGCCTGACATTTGCGCCCAAGGATAGTTGCGGCCTTGAAAGTTGTATACGCTTGTTACCGATGTATAGTCCGAACCGTTGCTCATATAGCTACTATCATAGGCGCTTACCGATGATAACACGCAGAAGCCCGGTGCTGCTATATCAGGCTTTACGCGGCCATCGGCGGTAGGGCCATGGCTGCTGAAAGGAGCCAATCTGCGCAGCGGCGCATAGCTGCTGTATGATACGTTCAGGTTATTTACGCGCGTATACCTGTTTTTAGCAGTATAGCACGCCACCGATATTACCGACTCAGTTGCTACAAGGTCGGTAGTGGTTTGGTCGGTATTGCCATCTACTGCCCAGCTATAGCCATAATTTTCAAACTCGCCGAAGTAGCCGCTGCCATCGTACACATAACCGTTCCATATATTCAGTTCGCCAGCGGTGCTGGTAAGGGTTAGCAATAAGGTGTCGTTAGTGCGGCTATCTAGCCCAAAGTACATGCGCGGCTTACCGTTGTACTCGCTTATGGCGGTGGTTATGTTTACATAAGCCGTGTCGCCATCGGTGCCTATTAGTTTAAACTTATGCACTTGGTCATCTAGGCATACACGGCCTGAGCTTACTATAGTGTTGCCGCTCTTAAGGCTCATTTCGGCACAAAAACTCATGCCTGGTGCGCCCCATGCATCTAGCCATACTTGCTTGCTGCCAAGGTATTCGTTAAAGGTAGGGAAAGTCTTTACCACCGTATCTTCACTTGTAAACTGCTTGTTGATGTGCAGGTTCAGCTCGCCGTTGTTACCCGCCGATAGCACCATTACCTTACCATTGCCCGTCATATTGTTTACCGCCTGGCTAAACAATGAGCTACCATCGCGCGGACCTACCGGGCTGCCCCAGCTTAGATTGGCTACAGCTGGTTTGCCCTGTGCCGCCGCGTAGCTGTATATGTAGTTCAAGCCATCTAGTATATCCGATATACCCGTTCCTTGCCATTGTAGCGAGTCGGGCAGTATGCTTACAAACACTAGGTCACTTTCGTATGCCATACCACGGTAGCGGATAGGTGCCGCAGTAGGGCTGCCATAGCCGCT
Source organism: Bacteroidota bacterium (assembly GCA_018267435.1). GTDB lineage: Bacteria > Bacteroidota > Bacteroidia > Chitinophagales > LD1 > Bog-950. Next base: position 1,580 of record JAFDYM010000466.1, read on the forward strand.
GCCGCCGCTTATACCTGCTACGTGTATGCCGTGGCTGTTGTACACACCATCGCACTGCGCAGCCATAAAGCCTGCGCTATCGGTCAACTCGTTGCCATAGTTAAAGCCGGTCGGAGGGGTGCCTGTTTTCTTTTCTTCCCACACCCTTTTTAATCTTAAATGCGAACCCGAAGTATCGTATAGGGTAGGGTGGGTATAGTCGAAGCCGCGGTCGATAATGCCTAGCACCACGCCTGCACCTGTGTAAGGCATGGCCAAGCCAATACCTGCATGTACCGAATCGACACGCGTTGACTTGCGCACCGAATCCAATGCCATGGCAACGGGTTCATCCAGTTCAATATACTCTATACCTTGCGTTTTTGTAAACGCCGCTACATCGTTTATGGGTATCATCACCGTCCATATATTGCCCGCCTTGGTGTTTACCTTTATGCCGCGGCTGTTCAGTTCGCCCTCGCTTAGGCCTGCGCCGGCCTTTATCACCGCACTCATGTACAGGCCCTCGTTAGTTTGGCGGTATATGTAATTGTGCTGTATCTGCGCCTTGCCGTTCTCCTCCAGCTCGCTTAGGTACAGCTTGGTACGCGGACTTAACTTAGGTAGGGTAGAAGCAGTATTGTTTTGTGCAAAGGTATTGCCCGCTAGTAGCAGCAACAGCGCAGGTAGTAAATGTTTCATATAGCTTGCAATATAGTAAAAGCAGATGTTTTTAGCCACGAAGACGCGAAGACGTTAAGCGTTAATATTTGGGGCCATACTGTTGCGTGTTTCGCCTACGATAGCTATCGGGGCGGTTGCGCGCTAGACCTGCCCCGACCTGTCGGGGGCCTACATACAGTGGGCATTTTATGCTTGGGTAGTAATAAGTTGTTACGCCAATACCTCGTCATTTAGCTTGCCTGCTAGTATGCCTTTCTCTAAATCGCCACTAGCTTAAAGTTGCCGCTTAGTTCTTTACAAACCTTTGCACCTGTCGAATACCTTTTGTGGTTTGCAGGTGCAAATAGTATATACCAGGCGCATAATTTGCAACAGAAATGTTAGCCGCGCTTTGCTCGGTCATTATTTTGCCTTGGGTATCTGTTATGGTTATGCTTTCTATCTCGTCGGTATTGTTTAATAGCCTTACCTGCAGTTTATCTAAAGTAGGGTTAGGGTACAGTTCCATAGCTTGGGTCTCCTTAATGGCACTTATACCTACTGGCGCATCGCCTAGGGTATACAGTTCTTCTCCTTCTTGCTCCAATCCTTTAAAGTAGATGTTGTTATTATAAGCCGTTATGCCCGTATTGGTAAAAATATAGGCTTCATTTGAAGGATTGGCTGCCGACATAATCAGTTCAGTAGTATTAAGTGCAGGGTCGTGTACCCACAAGTCATTTACCGCAAACCCCTCTATGCCCGGTAAGCCATCGTACTTTTGTAGAAAATAAAGCTTTCCGTTACAAGCTGTAAAATTGTATGGGGCAGTATAACTATTACCTCCTTCAAGGTTAGATACAAGCAACTGGGGGCTACCTACATCGCCAACAGTTTTATATAATGCATAATGTAAACCCTGGCCTTGCCCTGGTACTATGCCTTTACTTTTACCGTAATAAATGTGGCCTGAGAAGTTTACCATATTATTCACAGAGTCAACAAGCTTTACGGTTCCTGCCGATGTTGCATTTGTAAGGTAGAGGTTTTGTATGGCTGGTGCCGATGGGCCACCTATGAAATACATTTTGCTATTGAACACACTAAGGGGACCTGGATTTGAACTAGTATTGCTGTACTCAAGGTTTTGAACTGTTGTTGTACCAGTGGCATCATCTAGTACCCAAAGTTCTCTACCCCAGTGGTTAGTTGCCGTGTAGTACAGTTTACCATTTATAACACTGAAGTTAGTCGGGTTCGAATTTCCTGCACCACTATTAATGTCTTGATACATAAAAGTACCACCTGCGGTACCGTCGCTTACAAACAGCTCTATACCATTTGAACCTTCGTATGCTGCGAAAAATATTCGATGATTATATACTATATAGCTGTTATATCCGGCATATAATCCGCTTAATGTGTCAGGCCTAATATCGGCCACAAGTTGTGTGCCTAATGCTGTACCATCTGTAGCCCAAAGTTCGCTGCCATGTAGGCTATCAACCCCTCTAAAAAAGAGTTTGTTATTAGCTACAGCATAAATATCTATTACACCATTGCCTTTTGCGTTTATCTCTGCCAGTTGGGTTGTACCTGTAGGTGTACCATCTGTAACCCATAATTGGTCATAGTTGCTATTGTTTTTGGCTATAAAGTAGGTTTTGCCGTTGTATTCATTGTAATCGCGCCCACCGTTGGTATTTAAAGAAATGGTGTTGCCAGGTGTACCATCGGTAACCCATGCGCTTAAGCCTGAACCGTCATTTGCAGTAAAAAACAGTTTGCCATTGCATGCTTTTATCTCACTTATTTCAGCGCTGTTATTATTATTAATGTCTTTAACTACTACTGGTGCTTGTGCTTGGCATATACCGTGGTTATAGGTAAATAAGGCCAAAGCGCCACAAAAAATGTGCTTTAGTGTCATGTTTTGGTTATTAGGTTCAATTCAAATGTAATATTTTTTTAGTATAGTTAATAGGTATTGCGTAGATTGTTAATGAATAAGTTTTGCTCACAGCTATTGTGTGTAATAGGGAAGCTAGGTCCCACAGTAAGGTCGTCACTGCCGCTAAGCAATCAATTTTTTTTAGTATTTATTCCGCAGCTGGCACTATCACATTGCCTAGTACCTACTTTCTATTACCTTAGCCCTCTCAATTTCACAATCAATGACCGCAGAACACATCAACGATATAAAGAGCCGTTTAGAGGCCCTGAGGAGGTATCTTTGACATAGATAACCGCAAGCTGAAAGTGCAACAAGACGAGCACACCAGCACCCACCCCGACTTTTGGAACAACCCTGCCAAGGCCGAGGAACTACTGAAGGAAATTAAGATAAACAAGATATGGATCGCCGCCTTCGACGACGCCTGGAAGGCATTGGAAGATGTGCAGGTAATGCGCGAGTTCTACGAAATGGGCGAAGCTACCGAGGCTGACCTCAAGCAGAGTTATGAGCAGGCACAAGCAGCCGCTAACGAGCTGGAGTTTCGTAGTACGCTGAACCAACCCGAAGACCAACTAAGCGCCATACTGGAAATAAACGCTGGCGCAGGCGGCACCGAAAGCTGCGACTGGGCACAGATGCTATTGCGCATGTACCTAATGTGGGCCGAAAGCCACGGGCATAAAATAACCGAGGTAGAGCGCACCGATGATGACGTGGCGGGCATACGCTCGGTAAGCGTACAGATAGATGGCGACTTTGCTTTCGGTAACCTAAAGGGCGAAAACGGTGTGCACCGCTTGGTGCGTATATCGCCCTTCAATGCACAGGGCAAGCGGCAAACCAGCTTTGCCTCGGTGTTTGTGTACCCCGTAATAGATGATACCATCGAGATAAATGTGCCTGCATCGGAACTGGAGTGGGACACCTTCCGCAGTAGTGGCGCGGGCGGACAGAACGTAAACAAGGTAGAAACGGCAGTGCGCCTAAAGCACATACCTACTGGTATAGTGGTTACTTGCCAAATAACCCGAAGTCAGCACGATAACCGCGATAGGGCATTGCAAATGCTAAAGAGCAAGCTGTACGAGCGCGAACTGGAGAAACGCTACGAGGAGCGCGATAAGCTAGAGGGCACCAAAATGAAGATAGAGTGGGGCTCGCAGATACGTAACTATGTGCTGCACCCGTACA
>JAFDYM010000467.1 GCA_018267435.1 Bacteroidota bacterium
ATGCTAGGTAGTTTTAATCATTAACACTTCTATCTATGCAATTGTTCTAAAAACACATACCACACACTATTAGGGCTTGATTTCATGCCATAGCTTGTTATTTTAGCCAACAGAAACCAAGATTTAGATAATAAAACTACAGATATGGGTCGTGCGTTTGAATACCGCAAAGAACGAAAAATGAAAAGATGGGGTGCTATGGCCAAGGCCTTCACCCGTATAGGCCGCGAAATAGCAATATCGGTGCGCGAGGGTGGGCCAAACCCCGATACCAATGCCCGCCTACGTGCAGCCATCAACAACAGTAAGGCCGCTAATATGCCTAAAGACCGTGTAGATGCCGCGATAAAGCGCGCCAGCAGCAAGGATGAGAAAGGCTACGAAGAAGTAGTATACGAAGGCTATGCACCACACGGCGTGGCTATAGTTATAGATACACAAACCGATAACCCTACCCGTACCGTGGCTAATGTGCGCAGCTATTTCAACAAGTTGAACGGCTCGCTAGGCACACAAGGCGCGGTTGAATATATGTTCAAGAAGGTGGCAGTGTTCAAATTTAACAAAGGCGCTATAGACCTAGAAGAACTAGAGTTTGAACTAATAGATGCTGGTCTGCTTGAACTACAAGCAGAAGATGACCTAGTAGTAGCTACGGCGGATTTCGTTGACTTTGGTAAGCTAGCCAAAAAGCTAGAGGAGAAAGGCATAGAAGTAATAGAAACAGGCTACGATAAAATACCTGATTTTTATAAAGAAGGCCTAACCGATGAGCAAGCCGAAGAGGTGATAAAGCTGATAGAGAAATTTGAAGAAGATGACGACGTAAGCCAAGTGTTCCACAACATGAAGTAGGCATACGCCACAGCATACCAAGCCGCTAAGCAATTAGCGGCTTTTTTAATGCCTAAGAGTAGCGCTCGCAGTGCTCAATATGGCTAAGTATTTGCAGTATGCAGCCCATTAGTCCCTTGCGTACTTCATCTTGCCAAAATCGGTATACGGTGTAGCCCATAGCTTGTAGCCGCGCGTTGTTTTCGGCATCGCGCTGCATGTTGCGCTCTATCTTCGGTATCCAAAAATCTGCATTGGTTTTTATCTGTCCTTTCTTTTCGCGCCACTTGTAGCCGTGCCAAAACTCTCCATCTATAAAGACGGCAATCTTGCACCTACGTATTACCACATCGGGGCTGCCCGGCAGCTTCTTCACGTTCTTGCGGTAGCGCACGCCACATGCCCACAGCGCCTTGCGGAACATAATTTCGGGTTTGGTTTCCTTACCTCGTATGCGGCTCATTATTTGGCTGCGCTGCTTGGTGGTGTAAAAACCATTTGCCTCCTCAAACTTCGGCACCTTTATGGGCTCTTTTATGTAATACTTGGGCATAATGCTATACCTAAAAATACAATGCCTATGTGGTTTTACAAGGCGGCTTGTGCGTATTTATGATGACTAAAAGGTGCTATATTGTAGCCGTATGCAAGCAGTTATAATAGATGATGAGGCAGATGCAAGAACAGCAATACGTGTACTGCTGAATGAAGTAGCACCAGATGTTGAAATAGTTGGAGAAGCAGGATTGGTATCGGATGGTGTAAAGCTGATAAACAAGCATGCCCCGCAAATAGTATTTAGCGATATAGATATGCCGGTACTTACGGGCTTGCAGTTACTCGATTTTTTTAATGCCGATGAAATTGGTTTCGAGCTGATATTTGTAACCAACTATAGCGAATATGCGGTAAAGGCTTTTCAGCTTTCTGCTATCGATTATCTATTGAAACCTATAGATAAAGAGCTACTGACAAAAGCAATTGATAAAGTAAGGCAGCGGAAAAACTATAGGCAAGTAGAGCGCAATACTGCACTGAAGCAGATAGTAAAGGACAACAAGTTTGACAAGATTGCGCTGCCTTTGGCAGAGGGGCTAAGATTTGTAGAAATAGATGCTATTAGCGCTATGAAGGCCGATAATGTATATACTGAAGTAGAATTAAAGAGTGGCGAACAGATACTTGTATCTAAACCACTGAAATCTTTCGAGAAGATGCTAGAACAGTCTTTGGGTTTCTTTCGCACGCACCGTTCGTACCTCATCAATTTAAATGCAGTAAAAACATTTATACGTACCGATGGCGGAACAATAGTAATGGAGAACGATAGGCAAATACCTATAGCCCGCGAAAGGAAGGAGGAGTTTGTAAAGGCTTGGGAGGGTATCCGTATCCGCTAAGCCTTATGTATGTTTATTATAACCTGTGTGCCGCATGCTGTGTTGTTGTCTACAAGGTCTAAGGTTTCTATGCTTATCTTGTTATAGCCTGCCGTTGTGTTTATAATCTTTATGCGCTCTTCAATAGATTTTGTAGCGAATGACTGATGGTTCACCCTGTTTTTGTTCAGCTCCATCGAAACCATTCTACCAATACCGTTATCGGTTATTGTAATCGAAAGCTTACTTTCTTCTTCCTTCAATGCAAAGGCAAGCGATAGCTGCTTGTTGCCTTGCTTGGTACGCAGGCCGTGTTTCAAGGCATTTTCCACTAAAGGCTGAATAAGCATACCCGGTATGCGCTCAAAACTTGTATCGATGTTGTCATCTACGCTTATGCTAAATGTAAAATCGCTGCCTAGCTGTTGTCCTTCTAGGTGTAGGTAGCTTTCTATAAAAGTTATCTCGTCATCTAGCAATGTTTCTTCGCCGCGGCTTTGCTCAAGCGTGCTGCGGGTAAGCTTAGCAAACTGCTGCAGCGAGTGTTGTGCCTCGGCAGTTTTACCCATTTGCAAAAGGTTATTTATTGAGCTGATAGCGTTGAACAAAAAGTGTGGGTTCATCTGGCTTTTAAGCAGGCGCAGTTCCGTGTTTAGGTTTTCTATCTGCAGTTGTTTCAGTTGTGTTTCCTTGCGTTCGGTATCATACTGTGTTTGCAGCTCGGCCAGTTTCTTTACCTTTTCTTGGTCGGTCATGGTGGCACGTATGGTATAAAACTTGTTCATAGCTGCATAGGCCTCTTTATACATCTCTATTCGGCTATATAGTTCGTGCATCTTTTGATATACATGCATGCTTTCGTTCATGTCGCTCATGTATAGTTCATCGGCAGCTAGCTGTTCTAATATATGCAGTGCTTTCTTTGGCTCGTTGCACTTGGCATAATAATCGGCCTGTAAAAACTTGAACACATTAGCCGAACGTACCGATGCCGAGGCTGCTATATCTTTTTCAATAGCCTGTATAGCTTTTGCTGCTTTTATAGTATCACCTATCTCAAGGTACATCCTTATTTTGCGTAGGGTTACATTTATCAGCGCGTGTATATTGTTTGCTAGTGCTGCGTAGTGTTCAGCCTGTTCAAACTTTTCTTCGGCCTTGGGTATATTCTGCACGGTGTAATATACGTAAGCTACATAGCCACCGGCACCTATTATGTTGTTGTTGTCGTTGTTCAGTATAGCCAGGCTTATCAGTTCTTCCATATACTTAATGGTTTGCTGGTGGTTGCCCATTAAGGAATTTATCATGGCTATAGACTGTAGGAACAAACATTGCAAGCTATAGCTATTCATGGCCTGCGCCTGAGCAAGGCTACTATATGCCAGTTGTAACGATTGCTCAATATTTTTTTGCGACCTAAAACAGAACTGTATATAGTTGTAGTTTAGGGTAAGTGTTTCTGTCTGTATATCGCTGGCATTGCCTTCGTAGCTATCTATAGCTTGTCGGCATAGCTGGCAATACCTTTCAGCCTCGGCCATGTTGCTGGAAAGGCTGTGCGTAATTTTTAAATTATACGCGGCTATTAGCTGTGCTGCTAGCGCATTTGCTGAGGTATACTCTATCAGCAGGTCTAAATATTCTAGTCCCTCTTTATTGTAGTCCCCAAACTGTTCGTTGGCGCGTACCAATAGCAATATCGACTTTGCGTGCAGCGCAGCATCATCAGCGTTTTGTGTTATGTCGAAAGCCTGTTTCGCATTTTCGGCTGCTTGTGCTTTATCGCTGCTAAGCAGGTTTTCGGTTTGGGTATGGTATGCCTTTACGGCGTTTATATCAATACTATGGTGTTGCAAGGTGTGGCTGCTGTGGGTGAATAATGCACTGCAATATTAATAAATAGTTGATGGTGTTAAGCCCTTCGTTACCGTTCACAAGTAGAAAGTTACCGTTTACAAGTTCAGAAGCTATAGTGGTACATAACCTAGCCACTTTCGCCGCATTAAATATAGAAACGTGAGAAAAATAGTTGTACTCTTTACGGCGCTGTGCTGCGTGCTTTTGGCTACGGCACAAACTGCCGCCCTAAAGTGGGTTGCTGCATCTAGTGCAGGCGTATCAAACCCATTGGGCTTACCCAATTCATCTTTCCGCAACCTTATTGTACCAGTAAGTAGCGCCACCGATGCGGCGGGCAATACTTATGTAACGGGCAATGTAGTGGGCACTGTAAGTATGCAAACTACCACACCACCAGCTACCCTAGGTGCTGTTTCAAGTATTGGTGGGTCATATTCGCAATCGAATGTTTCGCCATATACAGTAAGCACTAATGCTTTTGTAGCTAAATACGATGCTAGCGGCGTGTTAAGTTGGTCGCATGTATTTGTTACCACCACCAGTCCTCAGGCTTACGTTAACGCTTCGGATATTAAGATAGATGCCAGCGGCAATGTTATTGTGGCGTTCAATTTCGGAGGTAGTTTTGATATTAACCCCGAAGCAGGTTCCAGTGTACTTACCTCAGGTAGCGTCAATAATCTCAATGGCTTTTCTTATCTAAACTCTATGGCTGTATTGAAGTTAAGCAGTGCAGGTGCATATGTAGGCCATTTTGCGCGTATAGGTGCGGGCAATGTTAATGCTAGCAGAACTTATACCGCAGGCAGGCTGGGTACCGATAGCCAGGGAAACATTATAGTATCGGGTAGAACTGAAGAAGGGGGCGAAAATCCGGGTAGCGTGGGCGATGGCAATCTGGACCCTGCCAATTCTATACAGGGCAGCATAGGTATTACTACCAACTTTATAGCTAAATACAACAGCAACTTTGGATTTATAGACTACAACAATTTGTACGGCGATGGCTCGCTGCTACTTTACAATATAACCGTAGATGCTGCAGGCGATATATATGCCGTAGGCAATGTTAGGCAGGTAGGTAGTGTAGCAGGCGCTTACTTTAATGGTAATGGCAGCAATTCATTTCCAGCGGTGCTTACGGGAACTGCGGATCCTGATATGTTTATTGCCAAGTATTCGGGTGCCGATATGAATATTGTTTATGCTAATGTATTCGGGAATAACGGCGGTGGCGATGATGCCGCATTATCGGTAAAAGTAGAACAGGGCGTAGTGTACATGACAGGCTACTACAGGGGTACAATCGATTTCGACCCTAGCAACGCAGTAGCTAGCAGAACTGCCGGTGGCGATGCAGATATGTTTATAGCTAAATACAATGCTGCCAACGGCAACTATGTAAGTGCTATAAGTATAGGAGGGCCACTTACCGATGTATCTTACAATTTGGCTGTAAGTACTGCACAGAACAAAGTATATATAACAGGTCAGTATCTGGATTCGATAGACTGTAACCCAAGTGCAGGTGTAAACAAGATTTACTCACTAGGAAGGTACGATGGTTTTATAGCTGCATACGATTTAGGCTTGAACTATGAAAACGCTTATAGCGTTGGCTCAACCTACGCCCAAAATTTTAGCGAAAGAGGTTACTCGCTTACAACTAGCGACTCAACTGTAAAGTTGTTGGGCGATGTACGCGGTACTACTGATTATGATTTTACAAGTGCCAACGTAAGTGTAAACCCAGGTGCCGCGCTATATGGCCTATACTTGGCTAAATATAGATTTTACACGCCATGCAATATTGGGCCTATAAGCTTTACTGGCAATACCGTATTGTGCAGCGGCACCACGGCTATTACTGCCACTGCTGCCACTGCCACCAGTTATACATGGAGCAACAGCTTGGGCAACAACGCCACTGCCAATATTAGTGCCATAGGTACGTATACGGTTACAGCATCGGCATTTACAGGTTGCAGTGTTACTGCTAGTTTAAGTATTACAAACAACTCAACTATTAGCCAACAACCGGTAAGCTTAAGTGTATGCGCTGGCAGCGCTGCTATGTTTAGCGTAGCTGTATCGGGCACAGGTAATACTTACGTATGGAAAAAAGGAAATACAGCTATACCAAATAGCAATAACGATACATTGCTTATACCCAATGTGCAAAGCGCAGATACAGGTAGTTATACCTGCCAAATAACAAGCGGTTGCAACGGTGCAGTACTTACATCTAACGTAGCTACGCTTACCTTTGTATCTACACCTGTAGTTTCGGGTACGGGCCTTGTGTTGCATTTGCCTTTTTATGGCAACTTTGCCAACGTTAGCCCTGTGCCATTAACGGTTAACAGTGTTAACTCGCCTGCTTTAACCAACGATGCTACAAACACGCCTTTCAATGCGGCACTGTACAATGGTTTATCGCACAATACCGTTACACATAATGCAGCCCTTACCTTCTCAACCTCATTTACAGCATCGTTCTGGGTGTATTTGAATAACCTTAGCGATATACGTTTTATAGATAAAAGCAATGGCAATACCCAAAGCTACTTTATTGACCTGGCTGCTGGCAAGGTAAGGTTTTGCATAGCTGGCGGTACTATGGTAAGTACCACTACTTTGCAAACAAGCCAATGGTACCATATAGCCTGTGTATACAACGGTTCAGATATAGCCATTTATATTAACGGTGTGTTGAACGGTTCAGTACCGAATACGGCTACACCTGTACCTAATACCAATAACCTTTATATAGGTGCAGCCATGAACTTTTTCGGCAACACCTCGCTGAATGGTAGAATGGATGAGATAAGGCTATACAATCGCCCGCTAAGCGCGCAGGAAGTAGCTATACTTGGCAATGTACCAGTAATAGTTAGCAACCCACAACCGGTTAGCACTTGCGCGGGGCAAACTAGCCAGCTATCTATAACTGCCGATTCAAAAGCAACCAGGTTTGAATGGTTTAAGGATAATGTCCTTATTCCTAATTCTAACAACGATACATTAATTATACCTAACACAAGTACTGCCAATGCGGGCAACTACCATTGTGTAGCTTACAACAGCAGCTGCAATGGTATTGAATCGGCTAAAGCTGCTTTAACTGTTACACCCAATAGCACTGCTATTACATTGCAACCACAGAACGTAGATGTTTGCGTGGGTCAATCGGCAGTGTTTACTATAGCGGCAAGCGGTAACGTTACCGGCTACCAATGGCAGCGTAACGGTACTAACATTACTAATGCTACAAGCACAACGTATACTACGGTTGCTACATTGGCAGATTCGGGCGCGGTAATAACCTGTATAGTAAGCGGCGGCAACTGCGGTGCTATAACTTCTACATCGGCAGTGCTTAAGGTAAATGCTGCC
>JAFDYM010000468.1 GCA_018267435.1 Bacteroidota bacterium
GTAAGCCAATAAAGTATCGGTGTTTAGTATACCCTGCCTAAAGCTAGCCCAGCGGCAGCGCACACGCATACGGAACAATGAATCGCTCATCATGCGCTCCCAATAAGCTGGTACAGCAGCACCGGGGCACACATAACTTACATTATAGCCCCAGCCCGTATCTATCTCGGCTTGGCAGTAGTTGGCATTCATGTAACTAATATCGAAATCCCAAGCGGGCCCAGCCTTTAGCTTACCGCCGTTGCTGTATTTATCTTTATAAAAGTAGGTACTCAATCTATATCCATCAACGTTTTTCGATATCTCGTTAATAAACATAAAGTCCATAAACGTACGCTCGCCCGCATAGCGCCTAAAGCCATTGTTAGGGTCTTGATAATTACCGCCGAACAAGGCCGCTTCGAAGCTATCGATATAGCCCTGTATATAAGCCTGCTGCTGCGGCACTATACTATCTGCCGATGGATATTCGTACTGAAAATAGATACCATCGCCACTTGGGTTTACCGGCGGATAGTTTGACGAAAAACCTGCTCCTCCACTACCTGTAAACTTATCTACCTTCACTATATATCCACCCGATACATCGTCGCCGTTTACATCGGTAGTTTTAAGCTTGGCTATATCCACGCGGTTAGGGTCGCGCTTTATCTTCTCCATCAATATGTACACCCCTTTGTAAACGCCATTCAGGTACAGCTCGCAATACTGTGTACGGCTGGCATAGTGGCTCATGTCGTTAAACAACTTGTAAGTAAGCACATTCCGCATCAACGTTTTATCGAAATGGCTAGCCGACAATATCCAATCGCTTTGGGCAGGCATACCTAGTAGGCCTGTATCTATTTCATTATAGTTGGCATCCCAAGTTTCAAAGCCATAACTCTTTTTATCGGCACTGCCCGATGAAGAACCGCGCTGCTCTATACCAATGGTGCCATTATAAGCATAGGCAGTATCGGTAACGGTATTCTGACCTGATGCATTATCGATGATTAGAAGGTTGGCAGGTATTTTAGGCTCATCGGGTATATCGGCACCGCCCGTACTTAGTATTACTATAGGTAAATTAGTGCTAAAAGGTACTACGGTATAAGGTATGGCAGGTCCCGAGCCAAACCGAATGCTCCAAGTTACCAATGAGCCTGTGTAGCCATTGCTGTTATCGCGTATGCGCAAGTACCAAGTACCGTTGCCATTCTGCCCATTATTGAACAACCCTAAATCGCCCTCTGGCTTATAGCTACCGCTGAATGGCGCCGTACCATTGGCTATAGGATTGGTATAAGTATTCTTGAACCCCGTATTGGTAAAGTTGTTACCAGTACCACCTACATAGGTAAATATGGGTACATCTGTACCATCGGGGGCTATTAGGTGCGCCTCTAGGTCGCTTACATTGTTGTGGCTAATAGTAAGTGTCAGCTTCTCGAAACCATAAGTGGTGTTGATATTCGAAGGGTTTAAGCCGCTTACCGTACAGGGGAAACTGATCCAGTTTTGGTTATCGCTAATAGTACCCCCCGTACCATTAAAACTTACCTGTGCGTTTATGGACAAACTACATAAAAAAACTAAACAAAGGCTATATACGGAGCGTATGGTGTATTTCATAAATGGGTCAAACAAGTGCTTAACATGAAGATAACACTTTGATAACAAAGGTTGCAATACATTTTTCGGCTAATAATTACCCAATGTGCTACAACCCGCGCTGGCAACAATATTTAGCCTTCTAAGCATAAAAAATGATGTTATGAAAAAGGAGAAAAACTATCAAAAGCCCGACGAGGAAAAAGAGGGTTTTAAGCCTGGCGACCAATTTGCATACCCCCCAAGCGAGGATATATACAACAATGCCGAAGAAGTAGAGGATATAGATGTAGACGACATTACCAAGCGCAAACCTAAGAACGAGCCAGAAGGCACCATGAACGAGAAAGACTTTAGTACCGATAAAAGTGGCGAAGACTTGGATGTGCCAGGCAGCGAGCTTGACGATGCAGAAGAACGTGCAGGCCGCGAGGACGAAGAAAACAACAACTACAGCCTAGGCGGCGATAACCACCGCAACTAGACCATAGCAGCATGTTTATATCTCGCCCATCTGTACTTGGCTGGGCGAGGCTATGAGGTGAAAGTGACGCTCAGTATTGTCGCGCAGCTTAAAGGTTATGTTACAGTTGTTATCATCTACCCAGTCAAAGCTCACAGTTTCTGTACTTATATCATCAGCCATAGCTTCGAAGGCCAGTTGACCTTCCTTAAAATCATAGGCCTTTACTTTCATGGTTACTTGCCACGCATCGAACGGCGTAGTGCGTTTAGCGTCAATAGTAAGTTTGGCTTTACCATTAGGAGATGTATTTTCTAACGCAGCCGTAGTTTTGCCGCCGCATGATGCAAATACAGTAAGCACACAAATGATAAGTAGGTGGTAAATTTTCATTGTTATTGGTTTTGAAGGTTTATACCAGAATATGATTGAAGGTAACCCAATGTGCTAAAGAATTATTCCGAAGCTATTTCAAAAACTCAATGTTCCTTTTCAAGCCCTTAAACTTGGTGCGCTTAATAGGCGAGTGCTTGAACAAGGTTTTGAAAGTATCTTCAGTAAGCGCATCCCAATCGTCTTTGGTCATATCTAGCAGGTTTTGGCTAGGATTGAAGCGTGGCTCGTGGTGCGCTTGGCTTTGGCTGTTAATAGGGCATACCTGCTGGCATATATCGCAGCCGTACATCCAGCCTTCAAACTTGCCTTTATATTCGTGCGGAATAAGTTCGTCTTTCAATTCGATAGTAAAGTACGATATGCACTTGCTGCCGTCAACCTTGTAAGGCTCATAAATTGCCTGCGTAGGGCAGGCATCTATACAGCGTGTGCAGTTGCCGCAGTAGTCTTTTACAGGGCTGTCATATTCCAATTCCAAATCTATTATCAGCTCCGCCAGAAAAAAGAACGAACCCTTACGCTTGGTAAGCAAGTTGGTATTCTTACCCACCCAGCCCACACCGCTGCGTTGGGCCCAAGCACGCTCCAAC
>JAFDYM010000469.1 GCA_018267435.1 Bacteroidota bacterium
CCTATAGCGTACCAACTGTAAGCGGCGTTACAACTTATACATGGACCTTGCCTAATGGCTGGAGCGGTGCTTCCACCACTAATACCATAACCGTTACAGCAGGTAGTACAGGCGGTACCATAAGCGTAACTGCGGGTAATAACTGTGGTACATCTAGTGCACAGTCGCTAGTAGTAAATACCAATGGCGCGCCTGCCGTGCCAGGTACTATAGGCGGTACTAACAATGTATGCGCTGGCGATACCATAACTTATAGCATAGCGAGCGTAAGCGGAGCCAGTGCTTATGTATGGACGCTACCAAATGGCTGGAGCGGTACATCTACTACCGAAAGTATACAAGTAGTAGCAGGAAACACAGCGGGTAATGTAAGTGTAGCTTCTACCAGCAACTGCGGTACATCGGCTAACCAAAGCCTGGCAGTAAGCATAAAAGCTGTGCCAGCCCTACCTACTGTAACGGGTGCAGGCGCAGTGTGCGAAGGAACAACGAATGCATATACTTTCAATACCGACCCTAATGCAAGTGGCTATATAGTAACTGTACCAACTGGCTGGAGCTATGCACAACAAGCAGGTGGTGTAACTGTAACAGTAGGTGCACAAAGTGGCAATATACAAGTAGCAGCCACTAACGAGTGTGGTGCTTCAACCATTACTACTACTACCGTTACCGTATTGCCCGCACCAGTAGTTAGCATTACAGCGCCTACAGCGCCCGTATGTAGCACAGCAGCACCTATACAACTTGCTGCTACACCTGCAGGTGGCACATTTGGTGGCAATGCTGTTGGTGGCGGATTCTTCAATCCATCGTTGGCTCCGCTAGGTAGCAACCAAATAACCTATAGCTATACTGATGCCAACAATTGCTCGGCTACCGATACTGTAACTATAGTAACTGAAATATGCAGTGGCATAAGCGAAATAGAGGCAAGCATACAGGTGTATCCAAATCCTTTCAGCAGCAAGCTAGTAGTAAATACGGCTAAGGCAAATGGCGCGGTAGCGCTTACCCTTACCGATGTAACTGGCAAACTTGTAATGCACACCAATATAGAAGGTAGCATTACTACCTTGAACATACCTGCCGAAACTGCTGCGGGTATATATACCTTGCAAGTACTAGGTGCCAACCACCAAATGCTAGCAAGCAAAAAAGTAGTATTGCAGAAGTAAGCATTACCTACATATTATAAAAGCAAAACGCCATCTCTAAAAAGTGATGGCGTTTTTTGTTTGCATATATTTTCAGGCGCGGTGCTGTAGCCTGCCGCGAGTACTGTTTGTTGCTACGCGCGCACGTACTGTAGGCTTTCTATATTATCATTTTATGAGTCGCATATCATGCGGCTTTAGTGTAGAATGCTACTTCTTTTTCTTCTTGTCGCCTTTGCTTACTGGTGGGGCGCCTTCTATGTGCGACCAAAACCTATTGCCGCTATCATTAAACAGTATACTTGTGTTTTTGGCGGTTTGTATGGTTATATTTTTAAAGTAAGGCGCGTAGTATAACGCAAAGAACACTGCTCCTAACGTTGGCTTGTTCACCTGCTCGTAGTTAAGGCGCACATCATAGGCTTCGCGCTCTACTTTAAAACCGAGAAACTTGCCCGATAGGTAGCTTTCGTCCTTCAATATGCTAGTACCTTCAGCATTGATGGTGTATATGAACTCGCCACCATATACGGCTACACTATTAGGTTGAAATGCCGGGAATATCCATACGCTGAAGGTATTGTCGGCATTGCGTTGTATATATTGGTTGAACTGTAATTGGAACGAGTCGCGTAGCCCCACCATGCGTTGGCGTGCTGCTAGCTGTAAAGCACTGGCGTATAAGCTTAATGCTGTTGTATCTACCTTATTGTACTGGCGGTTAATTTTGCCATTGGTATAGCTATAGTGTACTACTGGTGTAAAGCGCCTTTCGGCATACTTGCCATAGTATGCCTGCCAAGTATCCTTGCCTTCATCTTTTATGCAGAACCACTCCCCTCCTAGTTGTTGGCGCTCATCGTCGGCTAACGCCAATACGCTATCGCTGGTATGCCAGGCCACTTCATCGTAAGCGCATAGCCAACGGGCCACTTCTTCTTTGGCGGTAAAGTCGGCTACGTCGAATTTTTGGGCGCTAGCTAGGTAGCTTATAGCTAAAAGCAATAGGGAAAAAGGTGTTTTCAAAGCATAAGGTTTATGCTATAAATATAGCAATGGGACTGTTCTTTTTTACAAGCGCCGCTATACAGGCTGAAGGCGCGTGGCAGAGCATGCCCATGCCTATGGTTAGCAGTATGGCCCATAAAATGAATAAACTGTTACATGCCGCGTTTCCCTCCATGATGCCCCACTTCGCTTAGGCATCATTGCTACCTAAAGGGAGAGGCGCGGCAAAACATGCTGTAGTTTTCTATGAAACTGTTACTTGAATAGGACAGGTTAGAAGCCCGCTGTGGGAATCGAACCCGCGCGGTTTAACAGCCACCCTATACTAAAAAGTAAATTTGTAGCGTTACATAGTTACACGTGGCGATGGAGATAATTAAAAAGGGCTTGCCCTTCCTTATATACTTATTTACTTGTTTGCTAGCCAATGCGCAGCAAACCCAATACTTTTTAGATGCCGAGCAGGGCTATAGAAAAGGCTTATCGCTGTTTGATGAGCGCAACTACCCTAGCGCGCGCGAAGAGTTTGAAAAGATAGCGCAGCAACCTAAAAGCAATGTATATCACGGCAATGGCGTGCTAATGCAGAACGTGGACTACTACATAGCCGTGTGCGCCGTAGAAGCCAACGATAAGGATGCCGAGAAATTGCTGCTTGACTATCAGAAGAAATACCACGAAACCGACAAGCGCCGCATACTGTACTTCTACCACGGTAAGTACTACTATGCCAATAAGAAATACCAAGAGGCAATAGATGTATTTACCAAGGTGAACATAAAAGACCTTGACAACGAGCAGATATACGAGTACAAGTTCCAACTAGGCTACTCGTACTTTACTAAGAAGAAGTTTACCGAGGCGAAGCCGATGTTCTTTGCCGTAAAGGAGATAAAGGATAAATACTACTACCCTGCTAACTATTACTATGCTTTCATCTGTTTCTATACCAAGGACTATGATGAGGCGCTAAAGAGTTTTACCCAGATAGAAGACTCGAAAATATACAGCAGTGTAATACCTTACTACATAGCACAGATATACTTTATAAAGAAGGACTATCCGAAGCTAGTTTCGTACATCAACAAGAACTTGGAGAAGGTAGAGGTGCAATACAAAGAGGAAATGAAATTCCTTTTGGGCCAGGTGTACTTTCTGCAAGATGAATATGCTAAGGCATTGCCACTGTTGGAATCGTACATTGTAAAAACGCCGAAGGTACCGAAGGAAAATATCTATCAGTTAGCGTATTGCCAATATAAAACTGGTGCTTACGATAAGGCTATAACTAACCTGCTACAACTAAACCTGCTTGATGAAAAGCTAGGCCAGAATGCTACTTACGTATTGGGCGATTGCTACTTGAAAACAAAGCAGAAGGACAAGGCGCGTTCGGCTTTTCAAAGCGCGGCGCAAATGAGCTACGATGCTACTATACAGCAGAACTCGTTATACAACTATGGTAAGCTTTCGTTCGAGCTGGGCTACAGCAGCGATGCGATACAAAGCTTTGAAACATACTTGGAGAAATATCCCGATGGTACTTACTACGAGGAGGTGAACGAACTGTTGGCCACGGCACTGGTGCAAACCAAAGACTATGACCGTGCATATAAGATGATGGAGAAGATGAAGATGACAAGC
>JAFDYM010000046.1 GCA_018267435.1 Bacteroidota bacterium
AATCGAATGGCGATGCCAAGTTGCAGAAGATGCTTGAAGCAAAAGGTGCCGATGGTTTTCCCGTAAAAGTATATGCTAAAGAAAATGATAACGAGGTAACCATGGAACTTACCAAGGTAGAGAAGAAAACCCTTGCTTCCAACCTCTTCTTACTTGATGGCTATAAGAAAAGCGAAGGCTTTGGCGGAACAGGCATAAACCTAGATGAAATACAAAAAGCATACGAAAAATTAAGCCCTGAAGAGCGCGAGGCCATACAGAAAATGCTAGAACAGCAAGATAAAATACAACCTAAGTAAGCCAGATACATGATTGCGATAGAAAAAGTACAAGAATTTGAAAGGCGTATAGATGCACTTGAGCCCGATACAAAAGCCAAGTGGGGCAAAATGAACGCTACCCAAATGCTTACCCATATGAACGACGCTATACGCATAGGTCTAGGCATGAAGGCTGCTGAAGACAAGTCGAATTGGGTGATGAATAAACTGGCATACCCTATAGTGGTAAAGCTGTTTCCTGCATTTCCGCGCAACTTGCTTACTGCACCCGAAATGAAGCAGGGCAAGCTAGGAAGCACCCCGCGCGACTTTTATACCGAGGCAGAGTTTTTGAAGAAAATGCTAGAGGTATTTAACGAAAGGGAAGGGGATAAACTAAAGCCGCACCCATTGTTCGGCAAGCTTAGCAAACAGCAGTGGGCTGACTTATTAGTAAAACATTTAGAGCATCATTTGCAGCAGTTTGGTGTATAGATATTAAAAAGAGAACTTATGAAGTTAGACATATTGGCTATTGGCGTTCACCCCGATGATATTGAACTAGGATGTAGCGGTACTTTGATGAAGCACATAGACATGGGCTACAAGGTAGGTATAGTAGACCTTACCAAAGGCGAACTAGGTACACGTGGCGATGATAAAACAAGGTTAAAAGAAGCCGCAGCAGCAGCTAAAATAATAGGCACTGATGTGCGCGAAAACCTCGGTTTTGCCGATGGCTTTTTTAAGAATGATAAAGAACACCAGTTGGAGCTGGTGAAGATGATACGCAAGTACCAGCCAAGCATACTTATAACCAACGCTAAGTATGACCGACACCCTGACCATGGCCGCTCGGCTGAGCTAACGCGCGACGCATGGTTTTTGGCTGGCTTAGCTAAAATAGAAACCAAACTGGGCAACACTAAACAGAAGGCGCATAGGCCAAAAGCAGTTTATAACTATATACAGGCATTACATATAGAGCCTCAACTGGTAGTGGATATATCGGAATACTACGAGCGTAAGCAGCAGGCTATACTTGCTTTCAAGTCGCAATTCTTCGATCCCAAATCCAAAGAAGCTAATACTTTCATTTCATCTCCCGAATTTTTAGAGTTTGTACGCGCACGCGCCATACATTTTGGTGTACCTGTGGGCGCTAAGTATGCTGAAGGTTTTACCGTTAACCGCACGCCCGGTATACCCGACCTAGTGGAATTGATGTAATTGCTACGCTAAGATTAACTAAAACCTATAAGGCTTTAAGCGGTAAATGATTTAGGTATACATAACTGCAACTGGCATAATAACTTAGAGGAAATTAAGCGCCAAAAATTTTTTCTTCAAAATGACTTGGCATTATTCGCCGAGTTTCTATCTTCGCCCCCGGAGAGATGCCAGAGCGGTTGATCGGAACTGTCTTGAAAACAGTCGTGGGTGATGAGCCCACCGGGGGTTCGAATCCCCCTCTCTCCGCCACCAAAAGCACTTGCATAACGCAGGTGCTTTTTTCATTTATACCAATTGCCTCAGCACGTAGCAGCCCCCCCTACAATAACTATAGTATTTATTCGTTGAAATATGCTACGATTAAGGCAATAGCTTTAGTACATTCGTGCTGCAGCCACACACATAAAAAACATTTGATGGGAAACGTAATAAGCACTTTTACAAATGATGTATTAGGTAATAAGGATGCTACTGCAATAGCGCAGGCTATTGCTAATAAGGAAATATCGGTACAGGAAGTAACCGAGGCTGCTATAGCCCGCGCCGAAAAGGCAAACCCTGCTTTGAATGCCATAGTACTAAGGATGTACGATGACGCCCGGAAGTTTGGCGGTGTTGCAAAGGGCGGCTTGTACGGTGTGCCTACGTTTATAAAGGATAGCGACAATGTAGCAGGTTACCCTACCCAGTTGGGCACAGGTGCTTTTAAAGCTAAAACAGCTAAGCGCAACAGTAAGTTTGTGGGGCAGTTCCTATCTACAGGGCTTAATGCCTTGGGCAAAACTACCATGCCCGAATTTGGCCTGATATGCAGTACCGAAAACGAGCGTTGGGGCATAACCCGCAACCCTTGGGATACCGACTATACTACAGGTGGTTCATCATCGGGCTCGGCAGCTATGGTGGCCAGTGGTGCAGTGCCTATAGCCCTAGCTAACGATGGCGCAGGTTCTATACGTATACCCGCAGCTATTTGCGGCTTGGTGGGCCTAAAACCCACACGCAATAGACTATATGGTATGGATGGTGCCGAGCTAATGCCATTGCAACTAATACACCAAGGTGTGCTTACGCGCAGCGTGCGCGATACTGCATTGTTCTATGCCGAAGCAGAGAAACATCATGCCAATGCAAAGTTGCCTAAACTTGGCTATATAGATGGGCCTAACAAACAGAGGTTGCGTATTGCTTTCTATAACAATATGGCGCCAGGCAAGGTAGGCCATCAAGATGCTGACACTTACCGTGTGCAGCTAGAAACTGCCAAGCTGCTTGAAAGCCTAGGCCATACGGTAGAGCAAATAACATTGCCTATTGATGCCGACGTAATGGCTAATTACTTCTTGCACTACTATGGCTTTCTATCGTATATGCTTAGCTATTGGTCGCGTTTTACGCTCAAGTCAAATGTAGATAGAACAGTGCTTGAGCCATTTACTACCGGCTTGGCAGATAGGTTTAGAACAAGTAAGGCAAAACTATTTGAGAGCATAGGCATAATGCGCAAAATGGGTGCTGCTGCCGAGAAGGATTTGGAGAAATACGATTTGATAATGACCCCTACACTGGCGCACAAAACGCCGAAGATTGGCCATTTCTCGCCTCTGCTTACAAGCGAAGAAGTAACAAAGCGCGCGGTGCATTTTGCTTCATACACAGGTTTGAACAATGTAACGGGGTCGCCGGCTATATCGTTGCCATTAGGTACCGATGCTGATGGCATGCCGCTGGGTGTTCATTTTATTGCCCCGTATGGTAACGATAAGCGCTTAATAGAACTGGCTTACGAGTTGGAGCAGACTAGGCCATGGGCTACATTGTACAATGCCACTAATACCAAGCAGGTAGCGGCGGTTTAGCAATGCCAACAAAAATCACATCCCATTTTTACATTTTTTTGGTTGCAACAAATATTTTTTTCACAACTTTGCGCTCTTTATTTAAGTAGAACCAAAGCATGCAATGAAGAAAATATTCGAGCACGAATATTTAGTCCCCAAAACCCTTGTGGTAGCCTGCCAACGCAGCGCCGCCCTGTTGGATACTGCATTTACCATAGATGCACATGCAATTTGTCATAGCCTTTGTACTCCTTTCTTTTTACGACGTTGAGTAACGGCCTGACAGAGTAGTCATCCGGTTATTCACTACCCGCAGTGATTCGGCAACCTTGCTTGCCGAAGACATGAGTGTATCCCTTTTTCTTTATTGGTTTTTATTAGGTCTATATAAATTATGGATATGAAATTCGTAATTGCTATTGCCGACGTTCAGCACGAAAAGTATGCTGAGGCAATATGTTTGGAAATGGAAAATTCGGCTAAGGCCCGCGGCACTGGTATTGCTAAGCGCAGCCCCGAATACGTAAAGCTGAAAATGCGCGAAGGTAAAGCTGTAGTAGCTTTTGCCGAAGATGGCACTTGGGCTGGTTTTTGCTATATAGAAAGTTGGAGCCACGGCAAGTACGTTGCCAACTCTGGCCTAATAGTAGCGCCCGAGTTTAGGAAGTTCGGCTTGGCTAAGGCTATAAAGGAGAAAATATTCGAGCTATCGCGCAGCAAGTATCCCGATGCTAAACTATTCGGTTTAACTACTGGCCTAGCAGTAATGAAGATAAACAGCGACTTAGGTTACGAACCCGTTACCTATTCTGAACTTACAGATGATGATGATTTCTGGAAAGGCTGCCAGAGCTGTGTCAACTTCCAAATACTGCAAAGCAAGGAGCGCAAGAACTGCCTATGCACCGCTATGCTGTACGACCCTATGGATAAGGAAAAAGAACAGCCTAAGGCTGAAATATATAAACCTGTAAGTAAGGAAACCACGTTTACAGCCAATGTAAAACGAGTGCTTGCTGTTTTCTTTTCTATTAACTTTTTAAAAGTATAACAATGAGTAATAACAAGAAAGTTGTGTTGGCATTTAGCGGTGGTTTAGATACTACCTTCTGTGCCATTTATTTAAAAGAAGAACTGGGCTGCGAGGTTCACGCGCTTACCGTAAACACTGGCGGCTTTAGCAGCGAAGAAATAGCTGCCATAGAGCAACATGCTTTTGCCTTGGGCGTAGCATCGTTCAAGTGCGTAGATGCTTGCGATGATTATTATAACGATGTAATAAAGTACTTGATATTCGGCAATGTACTAAAGAATAATACCTATCCGCTATCGGTAAGTGCCGAGCGTACGGTACAAGCCATAGCAGCGGCTAAATACGCTACCACTATAGGCGCCGGTGCCATAGCACACGGTAGCACAGGCGCGGGCAACGACCAAGTGCGCTTTGATATGGTGTTCCAAATAATAGCACCCGAGCAGCAGGTAATCACTCCTATACGCGACTTGCGCCTATCGCGCGAGGCGGAGATAGAATACTTGAAGAAGCACGGCGTAGCTATGAACTTCGAGAAGGCTGCGTATAGCATCAACAAAGGTATATGGGGCACATCGGTAGGTGGCCGCGAAACACTTACAAGCAACCAAAGCTTGCCTGAAAGCGCATATCCTACACAGTTAACTAGCAATGAAACCCTTGATGTTACCTTGCACTTTCAGCAAGGCGAAATGAAAGGTGTAAACGATGAGCAATTTGCGAACCCAGTAGATGCTATCAAGCACTTGCAACAACTAGCTACACCATTTGCTATAGGTAGAGATATACACGTGGGCGATACCATTATAGGTATTAAAGGCCGTGTAGGCTTTGAAGCCGCCGCACCATTGATAACTATAAAGGCGCACCATTTGCTTGAGAAGCACACGCTTACCAAGTGGCAAATGTTTATGAAAGACCAAGTAGCTGCATGGTATGGCAACTGGCTACACGAAGGTCAATACTTCGACCCTGTAATGCGCGACATAGAGGCGTTTATGGCTTCTACCCAGCAGTTTGTTACAGGCAAGGTATTGGTGAAACTATTGCCATATAGGTTTGAATTGATAGGTATAGAATCGGCGCACGATTTAATGTCTTCCAAGTTTGGTAGCTATGGCGAAATGAACAAAACCTGGAGCGGTGATGATGTAAAAGGCTTCACTAAAATATTCGGCAACCAAACAGGTATATACTATAAGGTGAACCAACTTAATGCCGTTAGCCATGAATAAAGTAAAGGCTGGCATAGTAGGTGGTGCAGGCTATACAGGTGGCGAGTTGCTACGCTTGTTGTTGTTGCACCCGCATGTAGAGATTGCCTTTGTGCAAAGCAGTAGCAATGCGGGCAATGCCGTATACGATGTGCATACCGATTTGTATGTCGAAACTGACTTGCAGTTTTCCTCTACCCATAGCAATGATGTAGATGTCATATTTCTATGCGGGGGACATGGTGCGGGTAGAGAATTTGTAGCAAAGAACCTCTTGCCCGATAACATAGTGGTAATAGACTTGAGCCAGGACTTTAGGCACAAGGCTAATGCCACAGCCAGCACACGCAACTTCGTTTATGGTCTGCCTGAATTGAAGAAGGATGCCATAAAACAGGCGAACAGTATAGCAAACCCAGGCTGCTTTGCTACAGGCATACAGTTGGCGCTATTGCCGTTGGCAAAGGCAGGTGCGTTGCAGAATGATGTACATATCAATGCTACTACGGGCAGCACGGGTGCAGGGCAAGCATTAAGTGCTACTACACACTTTAGCTGGCGCGATAGCAACCTTTCGGTATATAAAGCATTCGAACACCAACATATAACAGAGATAAACGAATCGCTTAGCGCATTGCAGCAAGGCTTCGATAAGCAACTCTTATTTGTACCACAACGCGGCAATTTTACACGCGGCATATTAGCCTCTGTTTCTACCAAAACTGACCTTACGCAGCAGGCATTGAACGAACTTTATAGTACTTACTATGCGGCTCATCCTTTTGTGCAGATATGTGCTAAAGATGTAGACCTAAAACAAGTGGTGAATACAAACCGTTGCTTTCTGCACATAGCTAAGCACGGCGACTATGTACACATTACATCAGTAATAGATAACCTGCTAAAAGGTGCATCGGGGCAGGCGGTGCAGAATATGAATATTGTTTTTGGCTTCGATGAAAAGGCGGGCCTTAACTTAAAACCAGTTGCATTTTAAAGATGGAAATGTTCAATGTATATCCCTTGTTTGATGTTGTGCCCGTAAAGGGTGAGGGAATGTATTTGTACGATGAAAAGGGTACGCAGTACCTTGATTTGTATGGAGGCCATGCCGTTATTTCTATCGGCCACAGCCATCCGTATTACGTAAGTAAAATAACCGAGCAGCTTAGTAAAATAGGTTTCTATTCTAACTCGGTACATATACCGCAGCAGCAGGAGTTGGCTACTAAATTAGGTGAGCTTTCTGGCTATAATGACTATCAGTTATTCTTGTGCAACTCAGGAGCGGAAGCAAATGAGAACGCATTGAAGTTGGCTTCATTCCATAATGGCAAGAAGAAGGTTATTGCCTTCAGTCAGTCATTCCACGGGCGTACATCGTTGGCAGTAGCTACTACTAACGATGCCACTATACAAGCACCTATCAATACCAATGCAGATATTGTGTTCTTGCCATTCAATGATAAGCAAGCGTTTATAGATGCAATGGATAGCGATGTGTGTGCCGTAATAATAGAAGGCATACAAGGCGTAGGAGGTGTAAATATCCCTGATTCAGATTTTCTGCAATTACTAAGGGTGCAGTGCGACTTATATGGTTCTGTATTGATATTGGATGAGATACAGTCTGGCTATGGAAGAACAGGTAAGTTTTTCGCACACCAACACGCAAATGTAAAGGCTGATATAATAACAGTGGCTAAGGGCATGGGCAACGGCTTCCCTATAGGGGGTGTATTGATAAGCCCTGATTTCAAACGTAAGTATGGTATGCTGGGTACCACTTTCGGTGGTGCATACTTCGCCTGTGCCGCGGGCATAACAGTATTGGATGTTATAAC
>JAFDYM010000470.1 GCA_018267435.1 Bacteroidota bacterium
TCGGCTAGCATTTCTTGCTGTACCGAGTCTTCCGCTACTTTTAGTTTATCGCTCTTGGCTTTTACTATCTGCTTTAGCCTATCGGTTTCAGTTGCGCCGGGCAATACATTGTTTACCGTTATGCCAAATGCACCTAGTTCGCTGGCCATGGTTTTGCTCCAGTTGGCTACTGCGGCGCGTATGGTATTGCTTACACCTAGGTTAGGTAATGGCTGCTTAACCGATGTAGAAATAATATTGATAACACGGCCATAGCCGTCCTTCTTCATGCCTTCGGCAAACAAAGTAGTTAGGGCATGGTTGCATAGCAAGTGCGCCTCGAAGGCTTTTACAAATTCATCTTCTTTAGCATCGAATATTTTGCCACCTGCTGGCCCGCCTGTATTATTGATAAGGATGTGGTAGGTCTTGCTCGTCTTTTTGGCGTGGCGCTCGGCGGCGGCCTTTACCTTTTCGGCATTGCTGTAGTCTACGTTCAGGTAGTCGTGGCGCTGGCTGCTGGTGCCTACAAAACTTAGGTCTATCAGGTTTTGCATTAGTGCAGGCTCATCGCGGCCTACTAACGTTACGTTGGCACCTAGGCGCGCCAACTCGAATGCTACTGCTTTGCCTATGCCTTTGCTGCTGCCGCCCACAAATGCGTTTTTGCCTGTTAAGTCGAGGTTCATTTATTTCAGATAATTTGAGAATTAAGAAAACTAGAAATTGGGTAAACTATCGTAAGTTTATCGGTGCAAACTTAATTTTCTTATTTATCATATTCTCTAAATTCTGTGCCATGGCAGCCATACGACCAATAAATTTTAAGAAGTGGATAGATGAACACCGCCACCTGCTAAAACCACCTGTAATGAACCAAGTGGTGTATAAAGAAGCGGACGACTTTGTGGTGATGGTAGTGGGCGGCCCCAACAAGCGCAAAGATTTTCACTACAACGAAACCGAAGAGTTCTTCTACCAGCTAGAAGGCGATATAGTAGTGAAGATAGTAGAAGATGAAAAGGTGGTGGACATCCATATAAAGGAAGGTGAGATATTCTTGCTACCAGCACGCGTGCCACACTCTCCACGCAGGCCAGCTAATACGGTAGGCTTGGTAATGGAGGTAACGCGCGGACAAGGCGTAATGGACGCCTTTCAATGGTACTGCGAAAGCTGCGGTAATAAGCTGTATGAAGAGCAAGTGCGCGTAGATGATATAGTGAAGGACCTGCCAGGCGTAATGGAGCGCTTCTACAGCAACGAAGAGCTA
Source organism: Bacteroidota bacterium (assembly GCA_018267435.1). Classification (GTDB taxonomy): domain Bacteria; phylum Bacteroidota; class Bacteroidia; order Chitinophagales; family LD1; genus Bog-950. The sequence goes on from JAFDYM010000470.1 coordinate 1,253, forward strand.
CGTACCTGTAAGAAGTGTGGAACCGTGATGGAGGTGCCGCAATAGTATGAAGCAAGTTTTTATTCTTACGGTTACCTTGTGTATGTGCTTGTTAGGTATGGCACAGCAATACCAACCCACTACGCAGATACCTGCTACCACTTATCCTGTTTCGGCTTACGTTGTTAATACAGATTCATTTAAGCTAGGTGCTATGACAATGCACTTAACTAACATTAAGGCAAAACCTCATCAAACTATTTCGTTCTGGTGCAGGTCGGCTTTGGCTATTACTTATAAGGCCGATACGGTGTTCTCGCGTTTCTACCCGGATGTACATGCCGTAGGTGGCTGCTCGGGTTTGTACATGCAGCCCATCATACGTGGTAGCTATGTTTTCATATCTAAATTTGGCGATTATCATGGCAGAACAATCGCCATTGATACCACAGGCAAGGTGTTGGATATGCGTGGAGGTGTAAATCATTATAACCCGCTAATTGACTGGATAGTGGCTGAGCACAATAGCGATATAGGTGGACTGAGTGTGTACAACACCAAAATAGGTAAGCTAGTGTATGATAGCGAAGCGCCACAAATAAACGGCGACACCTGCTATATATGCGGGCGCTACCTTACCGATGTTCGCTACGATGAGCGCTACCTGTATGTGCTATATATGAATGATGAGGAGAACAACCATCAAGAAAATGGCATACTGCGCTCCTTTAGGTTCGAGCACGATACGCAGGTCATTAGCCTAGCGGAAGTACCTACGGCCTACTTCGATAACTTGCCGCAGTTGGAAACTGTGAACAACCCACAAAGTAACAGCGAGGTAAACTGTAACTGTATGTCGCCTATATTAAAGCAATAGCATGGCTAACAATCCATTTTCGACCAAGCAATATATAGCGAGCTTACGCGCTGCATTTGAGCTATTGGCCAACGAGGAAATAGCCATGCAGCAAGCCAAATACATGAAGGACTTGTTTCCCTTCTTCGGCTTGAAAACACCTGAGCGAAGCGCAGTGGTAAAGGGATACATTAAAGAACATGGACTGCCACCATTCGATAAGTTGGAAGAGGTATTGAAGGCATGCTACAAGCAGCCCGAGCGCGAGTTTCACTGTACCGCTGTAGAATTGGCATCGCACTACATGAAGAAGCATGCTAAGGATATGATACCGATGATGGAGTACCTGATAACACATAACACTTGGTGGGATACGGTAGATGGTACCAGCAGCGCCTGTGTGCGCCCGCTGTTTAAGCAACACCCCGAGCTGCTAGATAAGCTAACTTGGAAATGGGTGAAGAGCGATAGCATGTGGTTACAACGCTCAGCCATCATAGCTCAACTTGGTTATAGAAAGGATACCAATGAAGCCGTGCTGTTCCGCAACATTAAAGCACTAAACGGCGGCAAGGAATTTTTTATAAATAAAGCCATAGGCTGGGCACTGCGCGAATACAGCAAAACCCATAGGCAGCAGGTGGTAGATTTTATTGCTGAAAACAAACTGCACCCTTTAAGTGTAAGAGAAGGCAGTAAGTATTTATGACCTCTCCCAAACCCTCTCCAAAGGAGAGGGCTTATCAGAGTTGCGCACTCAGCAAATGGCGTAAGTATTTACAGCGCATTAAAAACTACAATCAAATTTATTTTGACATATTGCTCCCTTCTCTTTTTAAAGAGAAGCGGAACTTCCCGTAGGATTGCGGGAGGCGGGGGATGAGTTTTCTCCAACCCTTCCATTTGGCGCAGTCTTTGTATCTTACCTTATACAAACCGAAACCATGCGCCTATTCTCATTATACATATTGGCACTTTGCTTCAGCCTTACTGCTTGCAATAGCCACACACCTGAACAAGAAACCCTAGCTACACCCGAGCCGCGAAAGGTAGCAGGCCAATACGGTGGTACCATACCATGCGCTAGTTGCGAAGGTATAGTGTACAATTTGGAGCTGAAAGAAGATAGTACCTACACTAGCGAGATGGTATACTTGGGCGAAGATGTGAGGCCGTATAACGAAGCGGGCAAGTACTATTATATAAATGAGCATATTATTGCCTTGCAAAAGGATACTAACCTGCCAAGCTTTATACAGGTAGAAGAAAAGCGCCTACGCATGCTGGATGGCGACACGCAGATAATACAAGGCGACCTAGCCGATATGTATATATTGAAAGAGGGTAGGGCAGAAGTGCCTAAGCAAGAAAGCAAACCTGCTACCGTTGCCACTACAACTACACTTAGCGGTAAGTGGGTATTAAAAAAACTAAGCGGCCGCAGCGTAAGCGCTACCGATTTTGCACGCGAACTACCTTATATGGATTTTAACCAAAAGGAGAAACACATGAGCGGCTACGACGGCTGCAACCGTACTGGCGGCGACTATACTATAGAGGGCAACACGCTTAAGTTTGGTGGACTATTCAGTACTAAAATGGCTTGTATTACCAGAAGGGGCGATGAGTTTGCAGCTTTCCTCAATAGCAACACATTTGCATATACTATTGCCAATGGCGAGCTCACGCTTACCGGTGCCAATGGCAAGGCTGTATTTACAGCTACTAAATAAATGCAGGCTATACTGAAACAATAGCGCAACATGGGCGTATTAGTACCTGCTATTGGCAAGTATGTAGATTGAGAGCAGGAATTTTTATAAGCCCAAACCCAATACAGGCTTATGTTTCAGCACTTTGCTGCAAAAAAGTTTGCAGCAGGTATTGCAAATTCAAAAACCGCGCTTACTTTTGCGCTCCCAATCGCGGAAATGATGTTCTTTAAAATAAAGCGGTTGGGAAATAAAATGAAGATAAGCGTAGCGAATACGCTTCCACCATACAAAGCGTTCTGTATATTACAGAATCCAACGTAGACCACATAAGAAGATAATAAAACGCAGAGGTACCAAAGAGCTACTTAATACAGCAGCCACCTTACAGCGAACCGTACAAAGCGAAAGCTTTGAGGCTTATCAAACAAAACATAACGGCTAACACTAAGGCCTGCTAAATAGCGGGAGTAGAACTTGTCGCCCTTTGATAAAGCGGTTTGAAAAAAGAATCAAAAAAAGTTCTCCGAAAATTTGGAGATACGAAAACGAAAAGCATATATTTGCATCCCGTTTTGAAAACAGGTTCTTTACAAACAACGGAAATATAGATAAGCGCAGCGATTGCGCTACCTACCTAAAAGATACAAAGCACCGCGGTTCGCCCGCAGGTCCACAGTAAACAAAAGCAAGGCAATAAGGCAGCAGCGATGCGCCGCCAACGCAGCCGCAGGCAGCGGCAAAAAAGAGATAAAAATAAAAAAGCGGAAACGCTTGGAGATTCGGAAACGAATCGCATATATTTGCACCCCCGAAACGAAGGGGACGTTCTTTAGACGACGAGGTTAAAGCAGCCGAGAGGTACTTAAAACCACTGACCGAAACGCAGCAATGCGGATTAGGAAAAGTTCTTTGAAATATTGGATAGAAACATAATTAGCACTTATTAAGACAGGTAAATGCACTAATATAATAATCAAGTCCATGCCTTACGAGGCATGAGACCCGTTTTCTTTTTTGAATATGAAAAAGGAATCAACTCTTTTACTACGGAGAGTTTGATCCTGGCTCAGGATGAACGCTAGCGGGAGGCCTAATACATGCAAGTCGAACGGTAACAGGTAGCAATACGCTGACGAGTGGCGCACGGGTGAGTAACACGTACACAACCTGCCTATGACTGGGGCATAACTTCGGGAAACTGAAGCTAATTCCCCATAACACTGCAGAAAGGCATCTTTCAGCAGTTAAAGCCCCGGCGGTCATAGATGGGTGTGCGTTTGATTAGCTAGTTGGTAAGGTAACGGCTTACCAAGGCTACGATCAATAACTGGTCTGAGAGGATGATCAGTCACACGGGCACTGAGACACGGGCCCGACTCCTACGGGAGGCAGCAGTAGGGAATATTGGACAATGGAGGCAACTCTGATCCAGCCATCCCGCGTGAAGGATTAAGGCCCTATGGGTTGTAAACTTCTTTTCTCTGGGAATAAAAACCGGGATTTATCCTGGCTTGAAGGTACCAGAGGAATAAGCACCGGCTAACTCCGTGCCAGCAGCCGCGGTAATACGGAGGGTGCAAGCGTTATCCGGATTCACTGGGTTTAAAGGGTGCGTAGGTGGTTTTGTAAGTCAGTGGTGAAAGCCCGGAGCTCAACTCCGGAACTGCCATTGATACTGCTTAACTTGAATCAAGTAGAGGTGGATGGAATAATACATGTAGCGGTGAAATGCTTAGATATGTATTAGAACACCGATTGCGAAGGCAGTTCACTATGCTTGTATTGACACTGAGGCACGAAAGCGTGGGGATCAAACAGGATTAGATACCCTGGTAGTCCACGCCCTAAACTATGTATACTCGACATATGCGATACACTGTATGTGTCCAAGCGAAAGCGTTAAGTATACCACCTGGGAAGTACGACCGCAAGGTTGAAACTCAAAGGAATTGGCGGGGGTCCGCACAAGCGGTGGAGCATGTGGTTTAATTCGATGATACGCGAGGAACCTTACCTGGGCTAGAATGTGGCATGACCGGTCCTGAAAGGGGTCTTTATAGCAATATACATGTCACAAGGTGCTGCATGGTTGTCGTCAGCTCGTGCCGTGAGGTGTTGGGTTAAGTCCCGCAACGAGCGCAACCCCTATCTTTAGTTGCCAGCGAGTAATGTCGGGGACTCTAAAGAGACTGCCTGTGTAAACAGAGAGGAAGGAGGGGATGACGTCAAATCATCATGGCCTTTATGCCCAGGGCTACACACGTGCTACAATGGCGGGAACAGAGGGCAGCAAGCGGGCGACCGCAAGCGAATCCCAAAAAACCCGTCTCAGTTCGGATTGGAGTCTGCAACTCGACTCCATGAAGCTGGAATCGCTAGTAATCGCAAATCAGCAATGTTGCGGTGAATACGTTCCCGGACCTTGCACACACCGCCCGTCAAGCCATGGAAGTGGGGTGTACCTTAAGACGATAACCGCAAGGAATTGTCCAAGGTAAAACTCGTAACTGGGGCTAAGTCGTAACAAGGTAGCCGTACCGGAAGGTGCGGCTGGAATACCTCCTTTTTAGAGCAACGGTTTACCTGCGCTAGTTATGTTTCTACCAATTTTTCTAAGTTATTCTTCAACAGCAATGTTGAAACGTTCTTTTACTTTTTAGACTGTAAGCATAGAGTCTCGTAGCTCAGGTGGTTAGAGCGTTACACTGATAATGTAAAGGTCCGCAGTTCGAGTCTGCGCGGGACTACTACATAGCAGCTGACGCACGAACCAAGATCAAATTATCCTGGGGGATTAGCTCATCTGGCTAGAGCGCCTGCTTTGCAAGCAGGAGGTGATCGGTTCGATCCCGATATCCTCCACAAGCACCTGGCTTACAGTAAATTATTGAAGATGAAGGGATCAGCGTCCACATCTTTGCTATCCGCCAACACGCCGAGTAGGGTTATCCCCCGGAAGGCTATCGGTTGGTGTAGAAAGTTCTTTGACATATCGGCGAGTTAACAAAATAAGAAAACCAAGTAATTTGAAAATTTTAAAGTTACTAAGGGCATGCGGTGGATGCCTTGGGTTCGAGAGGCGATGAAGGACGTGATAAGCTGCGATAAGCTTCGGGGAGTGGCACATACACTTTGATCCGGAGATTTCCGAATGGGGCAACCCAATATGTTGAAGACATATTATACCGCTTGCGGTAGGCGAACGGGGAGAACTGAAACATCTAAGTACCCCCAGGAAGAGAAAACAATACAGTGATTTCCCGAGTAGTGGCGAGCGAAACGGAAACAGCCCAAACCGGTGCGGCGTGCTGCACCGGGGTTGTAGGACTGCAACGTGGACTGATGATTTGAAGCAGAACCGTCTGGAAAGTCGGGCAATATAGGGTGACAGCCCCGTAAGCGCAAGAATCATCTACCTAGCAGTATCCTGAGTACCGCGGGGTCGGAGACGCCCTGTGGGAATCTGCCAGCACCATCTGGTAAGGCTAAATACTCCTCGAACACCGATAGCGCACTAGTACTGTGAAGGAAAGGTGAAAAGAACCGCGAACAGCGGAGTGAAATAGAACCTGAAACCGCATGCTTACAAGCGGTCAGAGCCCTTTCGTGGGGTGATGACGTGCCTTTTGCATAATGATCCTACGAGTTGCTCGTCACTGGCAAGGTTAAGGAACCAAGTTCCGGATCCGCAGCGAAAGCGAGTCTGAATAGGGCGACAGTCAGTGGCGGCAGACGCGAAACCTTGTGATCTACCCATGAGCAGGATGAAGTGTTGGTAACACAACATGGAGGTCCGAACTGATAAGCGTTGAAAAGCTTCCGGATGACTTGTGGGTAGGGGTGAAAGGCCAATCAAACTGGGAGATAGCTCGTACTCCCCGAAATGCTTTTAGGAGCAGCGTCAAGCTTAGTTATATAGAGGTAAAGCTACCGATTGGACTAGGGGGCTTCACCGCCTACCAAATCCTGACGAACTCTGAATGCTATATAATATGCTTGGCAGTGAGGCAGCCGATGATAAGGTCTGTTGCCGAGAGGGAAACAACCCAGACCATCGTCTAAGGTCCCAAAATCCATGTTAAGTCACACAAACGATGTCCGATTGCTATAACAGCCAGGATGTTTGCTTGGAAGCAGCAATCATTTAAAGAGTGCGTAACAGCTCACTGGTCGAGTGATCGGGCGCGGAAGAATAACCGGGTGTTAAACATGGTACCGAAGATGTGGCATCTTTATAGATGGGTAGGGGAGCATTCCAGCGACGGCGAAGGTGAGGCGCGAGCCTTGCTGGAGTTTCTGGAAAAGAAAATGTAGGAATGAGTAACGATAAAATAGGTGAAAAACCTATTCGCCGTAAACCTAAGGGTTCCTGATCAACGTTAATCGGATCAGGGTTAGTCGGATCCTAAGGACCACCCGAAAGGGGACCTCCGATGGAAAAGCAGTTAATATTCTGCTACTTGTATGAATTTCGATGGGGTGACGGAGAAGTGAAAGCACTGCGGACTGACGGATTAGTTCGTTGAAGTACGTAGGTATATCGCTGGTAGGCAAATCCGCCGGTGATGCTGAAATACGACAGTACCTTGAACCTTCGGGGGATGGGATAGTGCCTAATCATGCTTCCAAGAAAAACCTCTAAGGCTAGGTTCATACAATCCGTACCGTAAATCGACACAGATGGGTGAGGAGAATATCCTAAGGCGCTCGGGTGAGCCGCGGCTAAGGAACTCGGCAAAATGGTCCCGTAACTTCGGGAGAAGGGACGCCCCAGCAATGGGGCCACAGTGAAAAGGCGTTGGCGACTGTTTAACAAAAACACAGGGCTCTGCTAAATAGAAATATGATGTATAGGGCCTGACACCTGCCCGGTGCTGGAAGGTTAAGGAAGCTGGTCATCGCAAGAGAAGCTAGCGACTGAAGCCCCAGTAAACGGCGGCCGTAACTATAACGGTCCTAAGGTAGCGAAATTCCTTGTCGGGTAAGTTCCGACCTGCACGAATGGCGTAA
>JAFDYM010000471.1 GCA_018267435.1 Bacteroidota bacterium
AAGTAGTGCCCGTCATAAACGCCTCGCGGTACACATACACTATGTCGAAGTCCTTGGCACGTTGTACATCTTGCCAGCGGCGGTATGCGCCCTTTACAAACAGTCCTAACTTTTTCCAGTAGTTACCTGCCGAATAGAAATCTTTATCCTCCTGCTCGGTAGGCATTATGGGTGCGTACACACACTCAAAGCCATCCTTCTCTAAGTATGGAATGTATTGCTCGCACCTATAACGCTGCCCAGGGCTGCGGTTGTAGCGGTGCTGCACTATGTATAGTATCCTCTTTTTCTTTTTCACGCGTGGGGGCTAAGATACACAGCGCGCGGCATATATGTATGTGCTTATTTACTTATAGCTACCGCTTCGTTAGCCACCCATTTTTTTATAAAATTGGTGTTATGCGATAGTGACGTTACGTAAAAGGTTCGGTAGTACGCCAACACGGGCGATGTAGCCGCATCTTCTATCACCGTTTTACCATCTACATAGTCGCTATGTATAAAGAAGATTCTATCGGCGCGCTTCAATAGCAAGCCCACATGGCTTTTGTACAAACCTATAAAGTATAGTCCCTCGGGGTACTTAGCTTGTAGTAGTGTAGGGCTTATGTTCTGCGCACCGTTTATGCCAAGCACGCTATCGCCGCAGGCATAGGTTAGCGCTTCGTTATAGGGGGCTTGTTGCGCCACCTTGTAGCGGTTAATATTTACGCCGCTATGGCTTAGCGTAGTGCTTACTAAATAGCCACAAGCTATTTCACCTTGTTGCGGAGTAGTGGTATGTCCTTCAAAACTCCACTGTGTACCATACCAGTGTGGAATAATAGTATTGACATACGCCTGCACAAAGTAGCTGCTTATCGAGTCGAGCGTAATCTGCTTGGCATTGTATGCTGCCTGTAGTTTAATGCGCTTGGCAAGCATAGCGCTTTTAGCAGCGCTGTAGTCGGTAGCGCTAGGCTTTAGGGGTATGCCATAGTCGGCATAGTTAAGGGTATCATTAGTTGGTGTAGAAGCAGCTAGAGTTTGCATTTGCTGCGCCTTGGTGTTGGCATTACAAGCATACAGGCTTGCGAAAATTATGGTGTAGAAAAGGTGCTGCATGTTTTAGTCTGGTATTACATAACGATGTCATTGCGGCATTATTTCCATATATACATATACCAATAAAAAAAGGCAACAGCTTTCGCCATTGCCTTCATGTATATCCAAAATATGGGATGAATTACTTTTTGCCGCCTTTGCCACCGCCACCGTGGCCACCACCTTTGTTGCCTCCGCCGTTTCCGCCACCATGGCCGCTGTTGCCACGGCTTGGACTACCACCACTGCTTTTATAGCTTGGCGATGGAGCCGATTTATACTGTTTAGGCTGTGGCGATGATTTATATGATGCAGAGCTTGACCTAGGTGCGGGGCTAGCCTTTGGCGCAGGGGTAGCCTTCTTGGCTTGTCCGTAATTAGGGTGGCCTTTCACCACGTAGTATTTCGATTCTTTGCTATCGCGAATAACGGCCTGTTTGTAGCTGCCGCCTTTATACTTGGCGTACTTCACTTTATGCGTTTTGTAGTATAAATATGGCGTAGGTTGATTGATAACTACCTTGTAGGTGTTGTATACGTTTACCGTACCAAAGCGCGGTGGTAGTGCGCTGGCAAATATCCAATTGCCGCCATCTAAGTACACAAACTGTGCACGAGGCACGCTATAGTACACCTCATATTGAGGTAAATAATAGTATTCAACATGGCTGTAGCCCACTGGCCCCCATAGCGGCTGCGAACTTATGTTCACACTTATGCTTACCTGCGCGTTTACTTGGCTTAGCATGCCGAACATGCTCATTGCCAATACGGTTAATATCCACTTTTTCATAACGGTTGGTTTATACCCAACTGTTAAAAACACTATGCCACGGTGTGGTATTTATCAGCCTCGAAGCGCTTGGTGCGCCTCATAAATGTAAAGGTATAGCCTGGGTAAAGCGTTACGTTTTTGCCGTTCTTGTTCTGGTACCAGCTTACACAGCCACCGCTTTGCCACACTGTTTTAGCTAGCTCGCGATGTATGGTTTCATTGTATTGCTGTTGCACTTCAGGCTTTACTTCCACGGTCTTCCACTTGTTGGTGCGCATGGCTTTTATGCCCTCCATTATGTACTGCACTTGTGCCTCTATCATTAGTATCATCGAGCTATGGCCCAGACCTGTGTTCGGCCCAACTATTAAAAACAAGTTAGGAAAGCCTGCCACCGTAGTACCTAAGTAGGCCTCTGCACCTTGCTGCCATGCTTGGTGTATATCTAGCCCGTTCTTACCCTTTATATCAAATGCCATTACGCCATCGGCAGCGTGGAAGCCTGTAGCGTATATAATGGCATCTACATCGTGCTGTGTGCCATCTATCGTTTTTACACCTATCGTATTTATCTCGGCTATGCCATTGTTAAGCACTTGTACATTGCTGCGTGTAAGGGCGGGGTAGTAGTTGTTGCTAAGCAGTATGCGCTTGCAGCCCATGGTGTAAGTAGGCGTTAGTTTGGCACGAAGCGCTTCATCTTTCACCGCCTTTTTTAAATGGCGCTTGCTTATGCCTTGTGCCAAACGCAGTATGGCAGGGTTGGTAACAAAGCCTGCTGCCATGGCCTCGTGCACCCAATACAGATAGCCCCTAAATAGGCTTTGTGTAAACGGCAGTGCTTTGAAAAGTTTCATTTCCCAACTGCGCATTTTCCTATCGGGCTTGGGCATTATCCAAGGCGGCGTGCGCTGAAACAACAATAAGTCTTTTACCTCTTCCGCTATGGCCGGTACTATTTGTATGGCACTGGCACCCGTACCTATTATGGCTATGCGTTTGCCTTTTAGGTCATAGCTATTATCCCATTGCGCACTGTGGAAGGTTTTGCCTTCAAATGTGTCCATGCCTTTTATATCGGGCATGGCAGGTTGGCTTAAGCCACCGCTACAGCCTATCACGGCTTTAGCTGTGTAATTATTGCCTTGTGCGTCGGTAACAGTCCATGTATTTGTAGTATCGTTAAAGGTTGCGCTTGTTACAGTGGTGTTGAATTGAAAATGCTGCCTTAGCTCATACTTAGTAGCGCAGTGCTCCATGTATTGCAGTATCTCCTGCTGCGGGCCAAACATTCTGCTCCAGTTTGCATTCGGCTCGAAGGAAAAGCTATATAGGTGCGACTGTACATCGCAGGCTGCGCCGGGGTAGTGGTTATCATACCACGTACCGCCCAGCTGCTTGTTGCGCTCCAGTATTACAAAGTTGTGAAAGCCCGCCTGCTTCAGCTTTATAGCCATGCACATGCCTGCAAAGCCCGCGCCTATTATTACATAATCATACTGCTTACTCATAGTACGGCGAATGTACGATACAAATACATTTCTATCCACTAATTACACAAAGCCAAAACACCGAGCAAAAATGTGCGCCGAGTACGCTAAGCCTTAGCCCTTGGTTTTAATCATACCCTCGGCTATTAAAAACTCTGCTGCCAAAAATGTACTCATTATGCAAAAGCCTGGCTCGGGCACCAAGCCAGGAAAGGCTAGGAAATTGATGGCAATCAACGAGTCGGAAAACAGGAACAGCAAAGAACCTACCATTACCCACCAAAAGCTTTGGCCAGGTACGCGGCCTTGCCTATTTATTGCAAAGGCTACCATGCTACACAACACAGTAGTATATATAAGCACTGGCAATGTAGCTACGCTCTTCTCAGCGTCGGCATACACCTTCGGTACCACTATGCTTGCCATTACCAAGCCATATAGTAGAACTGGTGCAAATGCCCACTTATTGCGCGTAAACAGGCTAGGTACATTACTGCCCATTACCGATTGCCTATAAGCCCCAATAAAATAGAAATGCGATACCATATAGCCTGCAATACCCGCTATAAACAGATACTTGCTTTTAGGTATGCCCAATATGTATAAGTCGGCGGGGTGTTCGGGTGTAAGCAGTAGCGATACATCACCAACGTAGGAGAAAAATATAGCCCCTACCATTAGCTTGTACATGGGCCGCCACACCTCGCCTTTGGCAAGTACATAATACAACAACAAGCAAGGCAGCAAAAACAAGCGCAACACAAAAATAAACTCGCGCCAGTGCATCAGTTCGGCAATAAGCTCAACTATTGCCATAGTTACAAACAAGTATTTTACCGCTTTGGCCATGTGGGGTGGGGTTTATTGTAAATATAAAACAAGCACAACTACTATTGCTGCTATATGCCAAAGCAGCTTAAAGCAGTGTTTAACCGTTGCCTGCTTGTGGCAAACACAATTACGCCATCAGTTCGTTGCGTTTCTTCAAAGCCTAGCTTTTCATGTAGCCTTATCGATGCGTGGTTATCGGCATATACATTGCTGCGTACGGTATCGAAGTTTTCACTTGCCGCAGCTTTTACCGCTTCACTTAGCAAAGCCCTCATTACATACCTTCCTGCCAAGGGTGCCAACTGTATGCTCCCTACTTTTAGCACTTCGTTAACCACTACATAAGATAGATAGGCAACCACACTTTCATTCCTCTCCACTAGTACAAAACGTACCCCCTTCTCCATCTCCGCTGCTATATCTCCTACTCGTTTATCAAACGAAAATGTAATGCCTATATCATGCATCATGCCCGCCATGTTGGCTTGGTCTATGGCCGCTATTTGTTGTACTTGTAGGGCGGTGAGCATGCGGTAAATATATGGTTATTATGCCTTCATTTCTCCATACCCATAACCGCGTTAGCAGTTCAATTTAATCTGTGAATCTGTAACAACAAAAAAGCCGCCCCGAATAATCGGAGCGGCTTTCGTATTTTATCAATCAACTAATTACTTAGCAGCTAATGAGTCGGTATAGTTAGCTACATCTGCTTGTGTTGTAGCTGCGGTAGTATCTACTGCTACTACTTCTATTTTTTGTTCAACCACAGCTGTTGTAGTTACTGCCTCGTGGCTAGTAATAGCTATAAGCGGAGCTATAGTTAAACCAACTAGAGACGAAAGTTTTATCAATATGTTCATTGATGGACCAGAAGTGTCTTTGAAAGGATCGCCTACTGTATCGCCAACCACCGCTGCTTTGTGCGGTTCGCTCTTCTTGTAGAACTTCTCTACTTTACCGTTCACTTCTATATCCACACCTTTCTCGAATGATTTTTTCGCGTTATCCCAAGCGCCACCGGCGTTGTTTTGGAATATAGCCCACAATACGCCGCTAACGGTTACACCCGCCATGTATGCACCCAAACACTCAGCGCCTAGGCCCGGCAAAAGGCCGATGATAAGCGGTGTAACAATGGTAATAGCACCTGGCAACAACATTTCGCGCAATGCGGCTGAAGTAGATATCTCTACACACTTGCCGTACTCTGGCGTACCTGTACCTTCCAATATACCTGGTATTTCGCGGAACTGGCGGCGTACTTCGTTCACCATGTCCATAGCTGCACGGCCTACCGCGCTCATAGCCAAGGCACTGAACACAACAGGTATCATGGCACCTACAAACAAGCTAGCAAGTACGTTAGCTTTAAATATGTTGATACCATCTATACCCGTTACAGTTACATAAGCGGCGAATAATGCCAATGCAGTAAGCGCTGCAGAAGCAATAGCGAAACCTTTACCTATAGCGGCAGTAGTGTTACCTACGCTATCTAGTATATCGGTACGGCCACGTACTTCTTCAGGTAGGTGGCTCATTTCTGCTATACCACCTGCGTTATCGGCTATCGGGCCGAAAGCGTCGATTGCCAACTGCATAGCAGTAGTAGCCATCATAGCCGATGCGGCAATAGCCACACCGTAAAAACCTGCCAAAGTATAAGTAGCGAATATGGCTACAGCAAACAATATGATTGGGGCAGCAGTACTCATCATACCAGTACTTAAACCAGCAATGATGTTGGTAGCTGCACCAGTAGCAGATTGTTTGATGATGTTCAATATCGGCTTGGTACCTATACCAGTGTAGTACTCAGTTATTGATGATATAACCGCACCTACTACCATACCTATTATTACCGAGTAGAACACGTTCATTCTTGCTATCACCAATACACCTTCGCCGAAGAATGTCATTTTGATAGTTTCTGGCAACATGTTCTGTATAATAAAGTAGCAAGCTACTATCGTAAGAATAATGCTGCTCCAGTTACCCATGTTCAAGGCACGTTGTACATCGCCTTGGTCATCTTTAATACGTACAAAGAAGGTACCTATAATAGAGAAGATGATACCCAAACCTGCTATCAACATAGGTAGCAATATCGGAGCTATACCACCAAAGGCAAATGCTTCGGCGCCGTTCTCTTTTATTAGATAGTTACCTAGTACCATTGAAGCTAGTACCGTAGCTACATACGAACCGAACAAGTCGGCACCCATACCTGCTACGTCGCCCACGTTATCGCCTACGTTATCGGCGATGGTTGCCGGGTTACGAGGATCATCTTCAGGTATACCTGCTTCTACTTTACCTACTAGGTCGGCACCTACGTCGGCAGCTTTGGTGTATATACCACCGCCCACACGTGCAAACAATGCTATCGATTCAGCACCTAACGAGAAGCCCGTCAATACTTCCAATACTTTTATCATGCCATCGTAACCGCCATTGGCTATGTTGCCTTGCATAAATAGTTGGAAGAACACGGCAAACAATACGCTCAAACCAAGTACTGCCAAGCCGGCAACACCAAGACCCATAACCGTACCGCCAGTGAAAGACACCTTAAGTGCCTTAGCCAACGATGTACGTGCAGCCTGTGTAGTGCGCACGTTAGCTTTGGTAGCTATGCGCATACCCAAAAAGCCCGCTAGTGCCGAAAAGAAACAGCCTATAACGAACGATACTACTATTAGCAAGCTGCTGTGCTGCACCACCTTAGGGTGCTGGCTAAGCAAGCCAAGCGTAACGCCCGCCACCACTACATATATGCCAAGTACCTTGTACTCGGCCTTAAGAAATGCCATAGCACCGTCGGCTATGTTGTTGGCTATGCCTGTCATTTTCGCATCGCCTGCGTCTTGCTTGGTTACCCAGCTCGAAAGTATAGCCATTACTATCAAGGCTATTACACCGAACACGGGTAGGATGTACACCAATGTTTCCATGTTGTTTTGTTTTAGTTTTCCCCAAAAATTTTGTGAAAAGGGGACGGCAAATATAGATTTTATGGGGAATTGTGCTAGTAAATCGCCGTTTTACGACTAAAATCAGTGATTTTTGAGCACTTTAAGCCTTTAACAAGGTTAAAAACAGTCCTTTTTGCCGACTAACACTTGTTTGTTTGCGGGCAAGTGCTTAAATTCGCTAACAAATGTTAGTTTATGGCCACGGCAACCCTTAGTACCAAGCAGAACATCCGTCAAACAGCCGAGAAGCTTTTTCGCGAGCGCGGCTATGCCGCTATAGGTATGCGCGAACTAGCGAAGGAGGTAGGTATAGAGGCGCCGAGCATCTACAACCACTATAAAGGTAAAGATGATATACTGCGCGAAATATGCTTCGAGATAGCCGATAAATTCTTTGCAGCTTTTGAAGAAGCCGAGAAAACAGATGAGAAGCCGTCGAAGAAGATAAAAGCCGTGATAAAGGCACACATTAATGTAATAGCCGAGAACATTGAGGCCTCTGAGGTTTTCTTTCAGGAGTGGATGTTTCTGGAAGAACCGAACCTGTCGAAGTTCAAAAAGCTGCGCCACGAGTACGAGCAGCTTTTCCGCGATGTGGTAGAAAAAGGCATCAAGCGCGGCGACTTTAAAAAAGGAAATTCAAAACTAGTGGTGTTCACCATCTTCTCTGCCTTGAATGCTACGTATGATTTATATAAAAGCACCGAGCGATTGACGCAGGAGGAAATAGCGGAGGAGATATCGAATTTGTTGCTAAAGGGCCTGAAAGCGTAAAGCCTTCTTGTTAAAGGTTCAAGGTTGAAAGTTGAAGGTTTAAAAAATGAGCGCTAAAAAAATCAATACTGTAATTTGATATGGCCAAGGTTGAAAGGTTTGAAGACTTAGAATGTTATCAATTAGGTATCGATTTAACTGTTAAGTGCCATAAGTTATTTAGAAAAGAAGAGCTGCGAAAAGAGTATGAGTTCAAATCGCAAATGTTTGCAGCGCTTATTTCTATCACCAATAACATATCAGAAGGATTTGAATACGGCAACAACACCGATTTTATTCGATTTCTGAGGTATGCAAAAGGAACAGCGGGAGAATCGAGAAATGTATTAAACGTTATAAAGGCGTGCGAATTAATTTCGAAGGAAGAATACTCGGAGCTTTATAAAGGCTTTATTCAATTATCGAAGAAGATTTCAGCGCTATCAAAATATTTACAAGCATTTGAAAAAGGCAAAAAGAAGAAGGACGACAAATAACCTTCAACCTTTAACCTTGAACATTTAACTATAATACCATGTACGGAAACGCATTTATAAGCCCCGAAGAGGCCAAGAGAATGAACGAGCAGGTAGAGGATGCCGATAAATTAGCGGCGTTTGAAGACCGTATTACGCGCGGCGAAAAGATAGAGCCCGGCGACTGGATGCCTGCCGAGTACCGCAAGCAGTTGATACGCATGATAGAGCAACATGCGCACAGCGAAATAGTGGGTGCATTGCCCGAAGGCACTTGGATAACCCGCGCGCCGAACTTCCGCCGCAAGTTGGCTTTGATAGCCAAGGTGCAGGATGAAATAGGCCACGGACAGCTGCTATACTCTGCTGCCGAAACGCTGGGCAAAACCCGCGAGCAAATGCTGAACGACTTGATAAACGGCAAAAGCAAATACAGCAACATATTCAACTACCCAGCCAAAACCTGGGCAGATATAGCCGTGATAGGTTTCTTGGTAGATGGTGCCGCCATCGTTAACCAGGTTATCAATAGCAAGGGTTCTTATGGCCCTTACTGTCGTGCCTTGGAGAGGATATGCTACGAAGAAAGCTTCCACCTAAAGCAGGGGCACGATAACGTAGTGTACCTAGCTACAGGCACACCGCACCAGCGCGCTATGTTGCAAGATGCTTTGAACCGTTGGTACCGTCCGCTGTTGCACTTCTTTGGCCCTAGCGATAAGACATCGGTACACAGTGAGAAGCTGATGAAATGGAAAGTGAAACTTGCTAGCAACGATGATATGCGCAACCAGTTCCTTGACCAATACGTGCCGAAAATTTTGGAGTTGGGCTTAACATTCCCCGACCCGAACCTGCACAAGAACGATGATGGCGTATGGGAGTTCAGCGACCCCAACTGGGATGAATTCTACGAAGTAATAAAAGGCAATGGCCCTTGCAATGCCGAGCGTATAGCCGTACGCAAATACGCCGAAGAAGCAGGCCGCTGGGTGCGCCAAGCCCTATTGAACCCAAGCGATAAATATGTAACGCCGCTTGCTTAAAGGTTTCACGGGACATGGGAATGGGACACGGGAGGAAAGAATACAAGTAGTTAACCACAGATGAACACAGATAATCACAGATTTTAAATCAGAAAACAATCTGGTAATCTGTGGCAAAAAGATAGATATGAATACGCTAGATCCGAGAATACAAAGGCTGAACTTAAAGAGGGAAGCAAACGGCGAAACACAAACCAACTCGCACTTGGTTACTTACGAGGTTTTTCATCAGGAGAAGCGCGGCAAGCAGGCCGTACACGCAGGTATTGTACACGCACCTACGCCAGAGTTGGCATTGATGTATGCCAAGGAACAATATGGTCGACGCGGCAAAACTGCCAACCTATGGGTAGTAAAAACCAGCGAGGTATACACCTTCTCATCGGAAGATGAAGATGTGTTTGAAACCGTACCCGAAAAAACTTTCCGTGATCCGGCGTTCTACAAGGTGCGCGATAGGATTGAGGCTTTTAAATTGAAGAATACACAAGCATAAGCTATGAGCAACGCAGTAAAAGAACTGTTATATAAAATGGCGGATGATGCGCTTATCATCGGCCATAGAAATTCGGAATGGACGGGCATTGGCCCGATGCTGGAAGAGGACTTGGCCTTTAGCAGTATGGCGCAAGATAAGATTGGCCACGCCATTGCGCTTTACACCATTCTACACGAAGTGCTGGGCGAAGCCGACCCAGACACCTTGGGCTTTAAGCGCACAGAAAAGGAGTTTAAAAGCTGCCACTTGGTTGAGCAGCCTATCGGCGAGTACGACTTTAGTACTATTCGACATTTTTTATTCGACCATGCTGAGCTGTTGCGCTATGAAAGTTTGACGCAAAGCAGCTTTCAACCTTTGGCGCAACTGGCTAAAAAGGTGAAGGGCGAAATAAAGTACCACGTAATGCACGCCGATACTTTTGTAAAGCAACTAAGCAATGGTAACGAAGAAAGCAAGGCGCGTATGCAACAAGCCCTGAACAATACTTGGCACTTGGCATTAGGCATTTTCGAGGCAGGCGAGTATGAGCTGGAGTTGACTTCTAACAACATATTCATAGGCGAAGCAGAACTAAAAAAGCGTTGGATGGAGAAGGTAACACCGTTGCTTGAAAGCTATGGCTTAACTATACCAGCAACCGATGAAAGCAAAATAGCCAAGGGCGGACGCAAAGGCTACCACACCGAATACCTAAAGCCATTGCTTGATGAAATGTGCGAGGTAACCCGCACTGATATTGATGCGGAGTGGTAAAAAACCAGCCCCCTACCCCCAAAGGGTGAACAAGAATGGAAAAGGATAACAACATAACAACACTGGTTTCGGAAGACGAAATATGGGCCGCGCTTGAGAAGGTGCAGGACCCTGAAATACCTGTGTTGAGTGTTGTCGATATGGGTATTATAACATCAGTCGGATGTCGGATGTCCGATGTAGGATGTACAACAGCAGAGATAGTCATGACTCCAACGTTTGTGGGCTGCCCGGCTATAGATGTAATGAAGAAAAGCGTGTATGATGAAGTGAAGAAACTAGGCTTCGATGAAGTGATAGTAAAGGCCGACTTCGATGTGCAGTGGAACAGCGATATGATGAAGCCCGGCGCTAAGGAGAAGCTGGAGAAATTCGGCCTTGCACCACCACCTAGTTTAGATGGTGGCGAGTTGACAGCCGAGCAGCTAGATAAAGTACGCTGCCCGCATTGCCATAGTACCGATACTACCTTGCGTTCTGCATTTGGTTCTACCCTGTGCCGCGCTATCCGTTTTTGTTTCAACTGCAAGCAAGGCTTCGAGCAATTCAAACCCATATCGTGAAGACACTGGCTATACTTATTCTTTCAGCATCTACCCTATTGTTCAGCGGCGCAAAAACCATCCATCAGTTTGCATGGCTAGAGGGCGAATGGCATAACGACGGCAGCCCCGCCTTTGAGGCGTGGCAGATACAGAACGACACCGTAATGCTAGGTGGCAGTTACCACAACGACGGCAAGGAATGGCTGCGCGATGAAACTATACAGTTCAAGTATGAAGCAGGCGAGTACTGGTACATACCAACCGTTGAGGGGCAGAACAACAATCAGCCTGTAGCTTTTAAGCTAACTTCATATACCGATACATCGTTTGTAGCCGAGAACCCGCAGCACGATTTTCCTAAACGCATAGCCTACCGCACCTTTAAGCAAGGCAGGTTGCAAAAAATGATTGCCGAAATAAGCGGCAACAGAAATGGGGTAGAAAAGAAAATAGCATTCAGCTTTACCAAGGGGCAGAATTAACTACTCCGCGTGCGCTACTACCTCCGTTACTTCGGGTACCATGCGCTTTAGCAGACCTTCTATGCCGCTCTTAAGCGTTACGTTGCTGCTTGGGCAGCCGCTGCACGAGCCTTGTAGCGATAGCGTAACTACACCCGATGGGTCGAACGATTTGAATTCTATATGACCGCCGTCCATTTGTATGGCAGGCTTTACGTATTTCTCAAGCAGTTCCTTTATGCGCGTTTCAGGGCTATCATCAGCTGCTGCCGATTGCTCGCTTTGTAATATGTCTTTCGGCAATAGGGCATCGTCCACTGGCTTTTGTCCACTAGCTATAAACTGCTTGATAGCCTCCTTCAACTCAGGTGTTATTTCGTACCAGTCGTACTCGGCCTTTTTGGTTACGGTTACAAAGTTGTTGGCTATAAACACGCCATTGACAAACGGTATATCGAACAAGGTTTTAGCCAAGGCACTACCCTGCGCCAGCTCCTGCGTTTTAAAATCTATTTGAAAGTTAGGCAGTATATGCGTGTTGGTTACAAACTTCAAACTCTCCGGGTTCGGAGTCATTTCGGTATATATTTCTATTACGGCTGGCGTGCTCATTGTGTTATTTTTACGCCGCTAATATACGCATTAAGCCACCATGCGCCGCTATGCTTAACAGGTATTATGCCTATAGCTACTATACATTATGAAACTGCACCTGAAAATAAAGCCCAACAGCAAAACCGACGAGTGGATACTCGAGGCCGATGGCAGCATAAAATTGAAAATACGCGCCCAACCCATAGAGGGTAAAGCCAACAAATACCTGATAGACCTGCTAAGCAAAACCCTAGGCCTACCCAAAAGCAGCATAGTACTAGCCAAAGGCGGAACCAATGCCTTCAAAACCTTTGAGATAGATGCCGATGAAGCGGTGGTGATGGGGAAGATAGAGGGGCTGTTAGGGTGAGCTTTTTAGCCCCTTACCTGAAGCAGCATATCTTGTCGCGCTTACCCTCCATGCAGATTTTCATCTGTATTTCTCCCTAAATACGCGTGGCGCGCAACAGCACATGCAAGGCGAAGTAACAACGCGCCAAAATCATTTTTTCCTTACAGGCACCCACACCTCCTCTTCCGATGCATCGTCATTGTTTTTGTACTTCGCTCCTAGCACCTCAAAGTGCGGACGGGCATCTAATTCATATTCGCTGCTGGGTAGCCATGTACCGAAGATGTATTGAAAGAAAGGCGTCGCGTGTATAGGGTTGCCTTTGTAGGTAAACACTGCATACTGGCCGCCCCGTATGGTAAGTGCCTCCATACCTTCGGGTATGTTGCTGTGCGTGCTTACTTCTACCGCCGCCCATTTTTCGAAGCTTGCCATGGGGTCAAACCTTTGAAAGCTGTAGGTGCTTGGGTATATCTGCAAGCTATATAAATCGCTGTTCAATTTATTCGGTATGGTGTTGCGCTGTGGCATAAAGCTGCTCCACAGCTCAGCCGTGCGGTTGTTGGCATGGCTCATGCTTATGTGCATGCCTATCAGCTTCTTTTCGCCTAAGGTTTCTATACGTGGTTCAGGGTACATGCTAGTCTTTTATTTCTATCCATACCGGTGCATGGTCGCTGGTCTTTTCCCAACCGCGCACCTCCTTATCTACCCCTGCTGCTAGCAAGCGCTCACCAACCTGCTTGCTTAGCAAAAAGTGATCTATGCGCAGGCCTGCGTTGCGGCCATAAGCATTGCGGAAGTAGTCCCAATAAGTATATATCGTGTCCTTAGGATGTAGTTTGCGTATCGCATCGGTATAGCCCAATGCCAATAGTTGCTGAAACGCCTCGCGCGTTTCGGGGCGGAAAAGCGCATCATCTACCCAGCGCTCGGGCTTGTATACATCCTGCCCTTCGGGTATTACGTTATAGTCGCCCGTAAGTATTACAGGCTTATCTTCTTTAAGTAGTTGTTCGGCGTGGGCGTGCAGGCGCTTCATCCAGCCCAGTTTATAGTCGAACTTTGGTCCGGGGGCCGGGTTGCCGTTCGGCAAGTATAATCCTCCAATTGTTATGCCGTTTACTATTGCCTCTATGTATCGGCTTTGTTCGTCCTCGTCATCGCCGGGCAGCGCGCGGCGCACCTCTTGTACCTCGTACCCCTTGCTAAGTATAGCTACGCCGTTCCAGCTTTTTTGCCCCTGCCATATAGCGTTGTAGCCTATGTCGTTTATGGCTTGTATGGGGAAGTTTTCCTGTACTGCTTTTAGCTCCTGCAGGCACACTACATCAGGCTGGGTTTCACCAAGCCAGCGCAGCAGTATGGGCAGGCGCGCGTTTACGCTGTTTACATTGTAGGTAGCTATTTTCATGGTGTGGAAGTTAGCAAACATTTTTTGCCGGCAATTATGCTTTGTTGAGTGTAAAAAATCACCTTTTCGGTGATTGACATTGCAGGTATTATTTCCATGCTTTACATATTAATCACCCCTAAATACCCACACCCTATGGCATATTACCCATCGCTGCGCGAGTACAAAACAAAAGGCGAACGTGTACGCATAATAGAAAACATTCAACGCCTTAAAGCGGCCCTTGATGAACAAGTGCCTGCAAAAAACCTTGAAAGCAACCTGCTAATAGCTACCTGGAACATTCGGGAATTTGGCAAGAACACTAAAGCCATGCGTATGAAAGAAGTGTTCTTTTACATGGCTGAAATCATTTCATCGTACGACCTTGTGGCCGTGCAGGAAATAGGAGAAGACCTAGACGACCTAAAAACTTTAATGCGCTTGCTAGGCCCTGAATGGGACTATATAGTAACCGACCTTACCGAAGGCGCATCGGGTAATGGCGAACGCCTTGCATTTGTTTTTGATAAACGCAAAGTAGCGTTTAGAAAAATGGCGGGCGAAATAGTATTGCCAGCCGTAAAGGGCAAGAACACAACACAACCGGCGCGTTCGCCATTTATAGTAGCGTTTCAGGCAGGTTGGTTCAAATTCTATATTACTACTGTGCACATTTATTACGGCAAAGCCAGCAAAAACACGGCTGAGTATAAGCGCCGTGTAGAGGAAATAGGTGCGGTAGCTGAGTTTTTGAAAAAACGCTGCAAGCGCGAAAAATCGAACCACTTATTGCTGGGCGACTTTAATATTACTGGTCGTGATGACAATGACCCTACCATGGCGGCACTAACCAAAGGTGGATTTAGAATACCCGATAACTTGGTGGCACTTGCCAACGCCAATACCAATACGGATAGAAACAAACCTTATGACCAAATAGCATACATAGACCAAAAGGGCTATATGGAGTTTGCCAAGGCGGGCAATAGCGTAGGTGTATTCGATTTTTACCAGCATGTGTTTCGCGGCGAAGATGAGAACAGCTACAAAGCCGAAGTAGAGAAAACCAAGCTAAGGAACTTTAAAGAATGGAAGACTTACCAGATGAGCGACCACCTGCCGCTATGGATAGAATTTAAGGTAGATTTTTCGGAAAAATACCTTGAGAAACTGAAGACAGAGGAGTTTGACTGGAAACCTGCTAAATAGGTTTAACGGTATTAACGGGTAAAGGTGGCGGCACTTTCGGCAAATAGCCAATTTGTAGCTACCTTTACCCCACATGGCCAATGTGTACCAACATATACTTGCCGCACAGCACAAGCTGTTGGCAGTACTTATAGACCCCGATAAGAATACGGAGGAAAGCCTGCTGCAATTAATACAGCAAGCAGAACGCTGCAAGGTTGACCTGTTTTTTGTAGGGGGCAGTTTGTTGGTAGAAGATAGCTTTGAGCGCACAGTTAGCACCATTAAGCAGCATAGTACTATACCCGTAGTTATATTCCCTGGCAGCAATTATCAAATAAGTGCCCAGGCCGATGCATTATTGTTTCTAAGCCTGATAAGCGGCCGCAATGCCGAGTACTTAATTGGCCAACATGTAAGTGCGGCCCCTTTAATAAAAGAACATAAACTAGAAACGATTGCCACGGGCTATATGCTGATAGATGGCGGAAGGATTTCGACCACCAGCTATATAACGCAAACCGCACCCATAACGGCCGATAAGCCCGACATAGCCGTAGCTACTGCACTGGCAGGGCAAATGCTGGGCATGCAAATGATATACCTTGAAGCTGGCAGCGGTGCACATGCGCATGTAAACCCTGCTATGGTAAAGGCAGTAAAGCAGAACATAAACATACCCCTAATAGTGGGCGGCGGCATACGCAGTGCCGAACACGCCGAGGCTGTATGCCGAGCGGGTGCAGACGTAATAGTGGTGGGCAATGTGCTAGAAAAAGAACCCGAGCTATTGATGGAGATAAGCTTGGCGGTGCATGGTACGGCAACAAAAAAATCTGCGTAATCATAAAACAATCGGTGTAATCATAAATGAACGGAGTAGTCATAAAA
>JAFDYM010000472.1 GCA_018267435.1 Bacteroidota bacterium
AAAAGCAGGTGTAAACGAACCTGAAATAATAACATAGATTTTTATTATTATCAACTCTTCGAATGTAATTTTGGCTGCCTTATTTTTAAAAAAAACAGATCTTTTAAACACTATATATCGTTGCAGATATTTAGTAGGTTTGTATGATGAATAAATTGCTGAATGCTGTTTGGAATATTCTTTATCCCATTTTCTCAACCCTTTTGTTGTTGTTTGCAACGCTTCTAGCGGCACATTATTTAGTACAAATTTTTCCTTATATAGATAAATTGTACAGAGGTGAAATGGACGCTTTATATAAACAGCTAGCCCTTACCAAAAAATATTGGCCTAGTTATTATATGGTTAGAATGTGCATTTATCTAATGTTCTTTTTAACTGGCATTTTAACAGTTGTTTTTTTTATAATAAAATTTCTTTTAAAATTAGTTGGCAAGGCACCAAGAAATATTCAATATGCACTTTTAACGGGTTCTTTTTTCTTTCTATTGCTAGTAGGTATACAAGTAGCGTTATCTTATAAATATGGTACTTATCGTGGGCCTGGTGGTACCATATTGTTTTATGGAGAAATGCAAAAATTACAAAGCGAACAGATCCATGCTGCTGACAGTGTGGGTATGAATTACTTTATCCAAGGGTCTCGCTTTATCAATAAATCGATGCATATCAACAAGGATGGCTTTATTGCAACATTCGATTACACTCCACATTTCTGCGATTCTGTAAGAAAAAGCGGTAAAAAAATTGTGTTTGTAGTTGGTGACTCATTTGCTGAAGGTGTTACGGATAAGGAATATAGTACTGTTTTTACTGAAAGAATACGAAACGCAGATACATCTATAATACTGTTAAATTTTGGCGTTGGTGGGTTAGATCCATTGAATTATTTTCTTATAATTTCTAAATATGTGCCTCTTCTTAAGCCTGATTTAGTAGTCGTTGCTTTTTGCTGGAACGATATTATGGTTGAAGACAGAATTGCTACTCCGTATATACCTTTACATTACCAAACTAACATTGGCTACCTTTCGTCTAATATTCCTTATTCCATTTCAGGAAAAGAGAATGCAATATTGCCTACAATAGATTCTGCATACAATTACTACAAACGATGGTTTTTTATTGATCCGAAAGAAAGCGGTTGGGCTTGGCTATGCAGCAAAAGTCCCATTATAGCTAGCATTAAGTGTAAAAAAATCCATCAATATATTAATCCAAATTATGAAAAGAATTATGCATCCATAAGTTACCGTTACATCAAAAAAATGGATAGTGTGTGTATTGCCAACGATGCAAGAATGAGTATCGCGTTTATTCCAGATATTCATAGGGTTGATACGCTACAAACAATAGAAAGAAACCGTACAGCTTATGCAAATGCATTCCATGAATATGTATATAAGGTACATTTTATTGAGAATACCATTACAAGGACAGATTATATCTCAGAGGCTAATCAACATTTTACTGCTAATGGCAATGAGAAATATGCGGTCTTTCTAAAAAATGTAATACATCAAGAATTGGATAGCAAGTAACTACTCCACCGCTGCCGCAATCTTCGCTGCTATTTCGGTTAATTCTTCCTTGCTCAACTGTAGCTTAGGAGCGCTAAAGTTAATGGCATCATTATGCAAGGGTATAAGGTGTATGTGTGCGTGAGGTACTTCTAAGCCTATTACGGCTATACCTACGCGCTTGCATGGTATGGTTTTATCAATAGCCAAGGCCACTTTTTTGGCAAACAGGTTCAATGCCGCAAGCGCATCATCTTCTATATCGAATATGTAATCAATTTCCTGCTTTGGCACTACCAAGGTATGCCCTTTGGCTAGGGGAGATATATCTAAAAAAGCATAGTGCTTTTCGTCCTCTGCTATTTTATAACTAGGTAT
Organism: Bacteroidota bacterium; assembly: GCA_018267435.1. Taxonomy (GTDB): domain Bacteria; phylum Bacteroidota; class Bacteroidia; order Chitinophagales; family LD1; genus Bog-950. The sequence goes on from JAFDYM010000472.1 coordinate 1,899, forward strand.
TTCGCCGTTTATAATGCGCGTGAATATCGAAGCCATGATGTTCTTATTTATACTGCAATATAATGCACAATGATACACGGATGAAACCTGTTTAATGCTTTTACAACTGTTGTTTTATCCGTTTCAATCAGTGTTATCCGTGTCAGCCGCGTTCAACGGCTTTTTGGTTACCTTCGCACAAAATTGAAAAGCGTATGTCGCCTATAGCGCGCAAAGTAGTAGGTTGGTGGTTATTGATAGGTTGCTTGATGGTATTCTTTCAAGTAATAGTGGGCGGCGTTACCCGCCTTACCGAGTCAGGTCTTTCCATAACGGAGTGGAAGCCTGTAAAGGGCATAGTGCCTCCTTTGAACGATACCGAGTGGCAGGCCGAGTTCGAACTATACAGGCAGAAGGTGCAGTACAAAACCATTAATGAAGACATGCAGGTGTCGGAGTTCAAATGGATATATTTTTGGGAGTACTTCCACCGTTTTTGGGCGCGCTTTATGGGCTTCGTGTTCATTATCCCCTTCGTAATTTTTGTAGCTAACAAATGGTTGGATAAAGCCTTCTTTCAAAAGATAGGGGTGCTGTTTCTATGGGGCGGCTTAATAGGTATTTATGGTTGGATAATGGTGAAGAGCGGCCTAACGGGCATCTACGTGCCACCTATACATCTTAGCATACATCTCTTCCTCGCACTTAGTATGTTCGGCTGGCTGGTGTATATGACGGTCTCGGTATTCAGGCTCGATTACCATCCATCGTTCACGCATCATTTACCATCGTTAAAAAGGTTATCGCTTATCATTCTTATAGTACTGTTCATGCAAGTCATTTTCGGTGGCATAGTATCGGGTATGAAGGCGGGACTTGCTTACCCTACTTGGCCTGATATGAACGGACAGATAATACCATCGGCATTGTTCAACGAACCTGCTTCTACCGCAGGGTTTACGCAGTATAACACACAAGATTTTTGGGGCCGTACCTTCATACAATTCGTGCACCGTTGCACTGCGTATCTCTTATTGATATTGGTGTTCGTATTCTACTTCAAAAGCCGCAAGGCTAGTACCGATAAGGTATTCAACGTAGGCTTGAACCTGTTGCCTGTAGCTGTGCTGCTACAAGCCACCATAGGCATATTAACGGTGCTTAACTGCGTTGGTAAAATACCTGTAGGCTGGGGCGTGCTGCACCAAGCAGGCGCTATGCTGTTAATAGCAAACCTATCGTTTGTTATGTTCCACCTATTCGCCAAGCCGAAGGAAGTAAAAGAGCACATCTTATAGTAGGCAATAGGCAAATGAATAAGTAGGCAATAGAACTTCGAAGTCTTGAACTTCTTCGGTTAAACATTTACATTCATGTACCCTAAACCCTGTGCATGAACAACAACAAATCAACCCTTTGGCTGGTGCTTACGCCTGCTGTTATTGTGGCCTCGCTAGGCTACTTTGTTGATATATACGACCTCCTTCTTTTCAGCATAATATGGAAGGCCAGTTTGCTTGATATTGGCGTAAAACCCGAGAACCTATTAAGCACCGGCGAGATGCTTATCAGTCTGCAAATGACGGGACTATTGATAGGTGGCATAGCCTGGGGCATAATGGGCGATAAGCGTGGCAGACTATCGGTGTTGTTCGGTTCTATCATAATTTATAGCATAGCCAACATACTGAACGGTATGGTAACCGAAGTGTGGCAATATGCTGCACTGCGTGTAATAGCAGGTTTGGGCTTAGCGGGCGAGTT
>JAFDYM010000473.1 GCA_018267435.1 Bacteroidota bacterium
CCAATAATTTACTTTACCTTAGTTGGGTTCTGCTTTATAAAATCGGCCCAACCACTTACTTTCTTATCTACCCCCACACCCGTTACCCTGTTTTGATAATGATGGCAAACCGCTGCTGCCAAGCCATCGGTAGCATCGTGAAACTTAGGCTGAATTTCGAAGCCTATTTGCTGTTTTAGCATAGCGGCCACTTGCTCCTTACTAGCATTGCCATTACCGGTTATCGATTGCTTAATTTTCTTAGGTGCGTACTCATACACCTCTACACCATTGGTAAGGGCACTTGCTATGGCTACGCCTTGCGCGCGGCCCAGCTTAAGCATACTCTGCACATTCTTGCCATAAAAAGGGGTTTCGATAGCGCAGATAGTAGGGTGATAGTTTTCTATCAGGCCTTGTATCTTTTCATAAATGATGCGCAGCTTCTGTAGCGAATCTTCGTATTTGCTTAGTTGAATAACGCCCATACTTAGCAATGTTACCTTCTGCTTTTGCACTTCAATAATGCCATAACCCAATACAATTGTACCGGGGTCAACACCTAATATTATCTGCTTATCGTTCGCCACCTTTCAAATATAGTTGAAGCCGATTAACTTGCCCGCGTGAATTTTAGCAATAGGCACTTATTATTAGCAGCTAAGGCCGCCATATTTGTATTGATGGCATGGCTTATTGCCGACCGCTTATTTCTGCAAAACGATATAGATAACCAGTGGCAACTGTTCACACAGCACATCAATGGCGAGCGCTTCTACCTATTCATCATCGCTATATTGTTTATGCCGCTTAACTGGGTGCTTGAAACTGTTAAGTGGCGCATACTGTTGCAGAGCAGCTACGCGCCTTTTAAAGAATTGATGAAAGGGGTGATAGCAGGCGTAACCTTCGGCTTTGTAACACCGGGGCGCAGTGGCGAGTTTATAGGCAGGGTGCTATACCTAAATGAGCAAGACAAAACCAAGGTGTTCTACCTAACAGGCATTGGCGGCATAGCACAAACGGCAGTAACCTTATTAGTAGGCTCGCTATGCTTAAATGTATTGGTAGATGATGTCTTTATACAAGGTATAGCCATGGGCTTGGCGCTTATATGTACGCTGTTCTATTTCCGTTTCGATTTGCTGAACAGGCTTATTAACTCCTTCCCCTTTTTGGTGCGCAAGGGTTTAACCATACACAACACCGAAATACCTAGCACCAATTTACTGCTAAAAGTGTTTGGCATATCGGCTGCACGCTATGGTGTGTATCTGTTACAGTATGTGGCGGTGTTTATGTTCTTCGGCGTAAGCACTAATGCGCTATTGCTTACCGCACACAATGCTGTGCTGCTATTGGTGCAGAGCTTCTCTCCGCTCCTACCCTTTATGGACATCAGCTTCCGCGGAGGTAGTGCGCTATGGGTGTATGGCAACATAAGCCAAAACAACATAGCCATACTTACAGCGGCTTTATCTATATGGGTAATAAACCTAGTGCTACCTGCCGTAATAGGGTATGTGTTTATAGTTAGAAAGAAATAATTGTAGTTTTAGAAGTAGCCTTTTCTGATGACTGGCACTTGCAAAAAAGATAACTGATATGATTTTTACCGATGAATATTACATGGCTTTGGCATTGAAGGAAGCTACTTATGCCTTTGAAGAAGATGAGGTGCCCGTGGGCGCCATAATGGTGTGCAACAACAAAATAATAGGCAAAGGCTATAACCAAACCGAGCGCTTGAAGGATGTAACGGCCCATGCCGAAATGCTAGCCATAACGGCTGCAGCCAACTACCTAGGCACAAAGTTTTTAGAGGAGTGCACGCTGTATGTAACGCTGGAACCTTGTGTTATGTGTGCCGCAGCCCTGCGCTGGGCGCGTGTGGGCCGCGTGGTATATGGCGCAAGCGATGAAAAGGCAGGCTACAGCCTGATACAGCAGCCAATACTGCACCCTAAAACAGAGGTGAACCACGGCATTCACGAACATGAGTGCTCGGTATTGGTAACTGAGTTTTTTAGGCAGAAGAGGATAAAATAGCCAGTGTCTATAAGCAGATAGAAACTATAGATGCTGTTTACATTTTTTTAAAGATGAACGGCTTTCTATTTTGCTTAATATTGTAACAGTAAACATTCATAAACCAAATAAAACTTACGCAATGGCTTTTACATTACCAGAGTTACCATACGCGCACAACGCGCTTGAACCGCATATTGATACCAAAACCATGGAGATACACCATGGCAAGCACCACAATGCTTACGTTACTAACCTTAACGCTGCCCTAGCAGGTACTGAAAACGAAGGCAAAAGCCTAGAGGAGCTAGTAGCTAATGTATCTAAGTATTCACCAGCCGTACGCAACAACGGCGGCGGCCATTGGAACCACTCTTTCTTTTGGCAAATAATAGGCCCTAATGCAGGTGGCGCACCTACTGGCAAAGTAGCTGATGCCATCAACGAAGCATTCGGTTCATACGATAAATTCAAAGAAGAATTTACAAAAGCTGCTACTACACGTTTCGGTTCGGGCTGGGCATGGTTGATAGTGAAGGATGGCAAATTGGCTGTTACTTCTACACCTAACCAAGATAACCCGCTAATGGATATAGCTGAAGTAAAAGGTACACCTATACTAGGCCTTGATGTGTGGGAGCACGCATACTACTTGCACTACCAAAACCGCAGGCCAGACTATATTGCTGCCTTCTACAACGTTATTAACTGGGATGAAGTAAACAAGCGCTTCGACGCAGCTAAATAATTAGTAACAAAGATTTACGCGATAAGTGCCGCCTATAACAGGGCGGCATTTTTTTTTGTTAGAAAGTGATACGCATAGCAATACCTGAATAGCTACTGCCTATGTTGCCGACAGGTTGTATAATTTGTGTAGCAGGATATAATGACAATTGCGAAGCAGCGGCATCGCGTTTCTTTTTGTACTTAGCTGCCAAGCCAAAGTGTATACTGCCTGTAAGCGTTAAGGTAAAACCTGCAACAGTCATTAAGCCTCCTGCACTGTACATATCGCTTGCCCTTTGGCTTACATAGCCATAGGCCCTGCTTTCGCGCCTTTCATTTACAGCACCTACTACAAGCATGGGTATACCTACGGCCAGTACTGGCGCACCTATACCTGTAAGTACAATGGCTACAGTCTTTTTGTACTTATATATTTTACTAAACTTATCATAGTCGGCCTGGGCTTTCATTTTAGCCACTTCTTCATCTACTATATCTTCTAAATGCTTGTTATAGGCCGGCAGCGTATTGCCAAACACCTGCTTAGTGCCGCTAGCATACTTAATCATAAATATGCTGCTTGTTTTAGCAATTAGTATGGTAGTATCACTGCTATTGAACAGCTTGTACTTTATCTTCATGTCGTTTACCTCGGTTATGGTTGCCTTTACTTCGTCGCCGTTATTGAATGTAATAACATCTTGTGCGTGTGCGGCAAGGCTACACATTAGTAGCAGCAAGGCATATATATAGTTCGCTAGTTTCATTGTCTATATGTTTTAAAAGCTGATACGCATGGCCATGCCTGTGTAACTGCCGCCTATGTTGCCTACTGGCTGCAATGGCTGCGTAACTGGCGCAAACGAAAGTTGCTGCCTGGCCTCGTTCATTTTCCGTTTGTATTTAGGCATAAGGCTTATGTTGATAGTGCCGATAAGTAAAAATGGAAATGAAGCACCTGTCAATACCCCACCTCCTACACTCATCCACATGCCTCTAGGCGAATAATAAGTACTTTGATAATGATTATATTGATTTTGCAAGTTTGCGTAATCTCTACGGTCTATGCGTATTCCTTCGCAAATTAGTGTAATACCTGTAGTAGCAAATGCACCGCCTATAGATAGTAACACAATACCGCTTACCTTTCTTCTCTGGTAGCCCTTCTTATATCTTTCGTAGTCGCCTAAGGCCAACTTCTTAGTTAAGGCCTCTTTTACTTTCTCCCTGCTTACTTGCTTTGGCTGTGGCGTATAAATTGTATATCTAGTACCATTGGCAAACTTTACCATGAACACCTCTTCCTTATTTAAGGTAAACAATGTAGTATCGGGCGGTATGGTATAACTTATAGTAGCTCCGTCTATCTTTTCTACTTTCACGTATAGATCATCTCCATTCAATAGCAACAAGGTATCCTGCGCGGTGGCCGTGTACACGCATAGGCATAGCGTGGTTAAGGTAATCATTAGTGTTTTCACATCACCAATATACATATTTATTAGCATTTAAACAGTATGCAATACTTAAATACTAATACCTGCTATTTGCAGTACCCATATACTAAAAATTAAAGCGCATAGCTACACCTGAATAGCTGCCGCCTATGTTGCCTACGGGCGGCAAAGGTTGCGTAACCGGTGCAAACGAAAGCTGCTGCTTAGCCTGCTTCATTTTTCGTTTGTACTTAGGCATAAGGCATAATTGTATAGTGCCGAATATTAAAAATGGAGCTGATGCCGGGATAATAATACTACCAGCCAATGATAAATTGGTGCCAAATTCGGAGCCGTAAGCCGACGTGTTATCCATATGCAAACCTACCACAAGCAATGCTATACCAGCAGCTGCTACACCCCCACCCATCGATAGCTGCGTAATACCGATTTTTCTCTTTCTAAGGTAAATATCCCTATATCTTTCATAATCGCTCTTGGCTTGCACCTTCCTATCTCTTTCTTCCTCTGCGCGTATACTTTCTTCCTTTGTTTGTGTTTTGCCTATTGTTTGCCTAGTACCATCGGCATATTTTATCATATACACCTCATCCTTATTTAGGGTAAATACTTTGGTATCGGGCGGTATAGTATAACTTATAGTGCCCTCGTCTATCATCTCTACCTTAGCATATAAATCTTCGCCGTTCAAAAGCAGCAAGGTGTCTTGTGCCGCCGCTATGTATATGCCCATGCATAGCATAGCCATAGTAAGTGCCAGTGTTTTCATACCGGCAATTATAACCTATTATTAGAATTTAACCAGTAATCAATATCTAATCTATACCAAAGCAGAAGAAGTTATTGCCTACGGCTATACCATATTCACCTGGGGCAAGGCTGTTCAATGGCATTATTTCATACACCGACGTATGGCGAGGCACCATACTTGAAGTCAATATAAAGTCGGGTGGCGAATGGAAATAAAACTCGCCAAGGTTATTATCGGCATAGCTCCAACCATTATCTACACTGGCATTTACCATTACCGATACACGACGGTTAGGCAAAGCTTGACCACTCTTTCTATCGGTAGTAGTAAAGCGCACCAATTTCACTTTGCTTGGGCTTAAGTACTGTTCCATAAGCTTTACAAGTACTTGTGGCACCTGCCCTGCCTTAAAGCGTACGGTGCTACTTATGCCCGGTACATGCCAAAAAAATGTGGGTGGTACCCAGCCAAAAGAAGGTACGTACTCGGTACGGCAAGCCTGTTTTTCCAGCAATAAGCTTTGCGTTCCCTCGCCCGTAGCATAATATGCAGCCGCATACTCGGAGGTACTGTTGTACAAGGCTTCGGCTACCGTAGCTCCCGTACCTGCGCTAGGCGCAGCAGTGCCGCTAGGTGCAGTAGCTGTGCTAGCAGCGGGCGTAGTAGTGCCAGGCTTGTTTATTACTTCGCTAGTACCATTTCTATATTTTATACGGAATACCTCGTTGCGGTTAATAGAGTAGATGGGGCCATCCATATTATCCCACTTTTTGTACTTTATTTCCGTAGGTAGTATTTCCAATACCTTCACCAAATTTTCGTTGGCTTTCATATCCAGCAATGTATCTTGCCCATAACTTATGGTAGCTATACACATCAATACAACTAGTATAATATGTCTCATTGGGGTTACTGTATTTAGTTACAAAAAAACAGTGGCGCACAATAAACAAATACTATGCGCCACTGCCTTATATTACCGTATGTCTTCTAAAAGTTTAAGCGTAGCGCCATACCGGCTGTGTTGCCATATATATTACCCGCAGGCTGTATGCGCTGAAAGCTAGGGGCAAAACTTAAATTTGCTTTAGCTTCTTTAGCCCTTTTCCTGTATTTGAAAGAAGTACCTATTTTAATAGGTCCTACTATAGTTAAAGGTATACCTACTGCCAAAAGCACGGCACCTGCTACTGTCATTATTTGCCCTTGTGTTTCAAGATCCGTATCGCCATAGCCATAAGGGTTATCGTATACACCATAGGTTTGCCAGTAGTTTACACCTACGCCCACTAATGCAGCACCCGAAATAAGAAAAGGTACACCTATAGCGGTACAAGCTATACCACTGCCTAGTTTACGTTTAAACAATCGCATGTTTTTGTCATAATCTTGCTGGGCTTGGTAGTTTTTAATACCTGCTTCTACATCTTTGCGGGTATCTACATTAGACGGTGCAGGTGTAGGGGCCGTTTGCGCAGGGGCAGTAGTGGTAGTAGTATTAAATACATCTTTGCTACCATTCTGATACTTTATCATAAATACCTCGCTCTTAGCTACTGTATAAGACGGACCTTCCAAATTGTCGCTCTTCTTATACTTAATGTCGGTTGAGCCCACTTCTAGTACTTTTACATTAACGTCTTCGCCAGTTTTAAGTGTTATTACATCTTGTGCGCTTAGGCTTTGGCAAATGGCTAATAACAACATAGCCACCATTACGGGTAAAAATTTCTTCATGGTAATTTTTTTGTATTGGGTTAACTGGTGCAATAATAAGGTGTTTGTATCTTATTGTTAAAACCAAATAGTACTTAGTTGCAAAAGTTTTTCCTTAATCCGCGCAACATTTTCCCCATCAAGGCGTAAGATAAGAGAAAGGAACCCCGTGGCACGCTTGTTTCAACAGGTTTGTCATCAATTATTAACCAAGAAAACCGGACCGACCATGAACTTAAATTATGAACCAACCCTTGCAGAATTGCGCAGGCTGATAGATTCAGCACAAAAATCTTTAACCGCCCACAACATAGTAGTTGACTTTGACGGCGAAGTAATTGTAGATCCAGAATTGAAATATCCTGGTATCGATTTAGAAAAATTCAAATTCCGTACACGTATCAGCAACCTAGCTAAACTAAACGAGCGTATGCTTAAAGCATTGTACTCGGAACTAACTAGTGTACTTGGCAAACGCGCCCATATAAACGTAAAATTTAACCGCTTAGCAGCCTAAGCAGCACGTCCGGTTAATAGATATACAAACGGCAGCCTAATCTTAAGTGATTACGCTAGCCGTTTTTTTGTGTTTAATATCCTTAAAAACAGGCATTTAAATAGATTATAGGCACATGTTTTTATATAAAGTATTATCAAACAATTATACCTTTATACAAAGCCCGCCAATATGCGCCAAGCCCTTACATATACCTTAAGCCTAATAACCCTTCTGCTTTCTACTTGCAGCTATGCGCAAAGCGTACAAAGTACCCCGCGCGATGAAAGGTTGAACCAGTTTCAGGTAGCTGAACTGCAAATGAAGAATGCGAACTTTCAAGATGCGCTACAGACCTATAACAGCATAATAATTAGCGACCAGTACAATGCCATGGCTTATATGAAACGGGCACAGGTATACCAAATACTAGGCATGAACAAAGAGAGTATGGAAGACTATAACCGCGCCATAGCGCTAAACCCCTACAGCGAATACATATACGATGGCCGTGCTAAAATAAAAATGCTGGCAGCCGACTACAAAGGTGCCATAAACGATATTAATGAAGCACTACGTATAAGGCCTACCAACCGCGACCTACTTAACTACCGTGTAGATTATTACATAATGAACAAAGAGTTTGAGAAAGCGCTTGGCGACCTAGATACGCTCATAAACTGCAGCTACGATAATTACAATTGTATGCTGAAAAAGGCTATAATATATATGCAGGGCGAAGAGCTGAACGAGGCTGAAGATGCAGTAGAAGCAGCCATACAACTGAATGATACCAGTGCCGTAGCATACGATTTGCAAGGGCTGATACATACACAACGAAGGGCCTATAAAGCAGCCATAGAAAGCTACAACAAATCAATAGAGCTAGACCCTAAGTTTGCCATAGCATATTACAACCGTGGTATGGCATACCGCCTATCAGGCGATGAAACGCGCGCCCTTACCGACTTTGACCGCGCTTGGCAAATGGCGCAGACCGATGCTAGTCTTTACTTTTTAAAGAAAGAAAACGACGAAGCCCTAGGCCTGGACACTGGCGAATATCAAGGCATAGATACTAACTACACCGATGCCCTTATAAACCGCGCCGTAAGCAGCAAGTACACGGGCGACCTTAACGGTGCCCTTGCCGATGTAAACAAAGCCATAGCACTTAACGACCGCGATGCAGTGGCCTTTAATACCCGAGGCAATATATACATGCTGTTCGGCGAATACCA
>JAFDYM010000474.1 GCA_018267435.1 Bacteroidota bacterium
TCAGCAGCCTTTGCTATACTATCGCTGCTAGTTACCGGCATTATATAACTCTTCTCGTCTGGCAACCTTTCAAGATATTCATCGCGCATACTTTTTACCGCATTTGCTTGCTCCCTATCGGGGTTAAAGGTATGCTGAGCTGTAATATTGGCGCGCGTTTCCAAACGCTTATAAAAATCTAAATAGGAGTATTGGTTCAAGAAATAATAAATAGCCCCGCCGAATGCAGATACAATCAACACATTGCCTATAAACAATGCCAGTGCTATTTTGGTATTGGTCTTCATGCCTCTTTCAGTACATAGCCCATACCTATTACGGTATGTATCAGCTTGGTTTCGCTATTGCCTTCTACCTTTTTGCGCAGGTAGTTTATGTACACATCTACAACATTCGTGTTAGCATTAAAGTTTATATCCCAAGCGGCCTCCAGCAAGTCCATGCGCGATAGTACGCGCCCTTTGTTTTTAATAAGTACCAACAGCAGCCTATACTCGGTAGCGGTTAATGAAATTGCAGTTCCGCTACGGGTAACTGTTTTTGCTTTATCGTCAACAGTTAAATCGGCTATGGTGTAAACATCATCCGTATTTACAGGCTTGGCGCTAACCGATGTACTGCGCCTTAGTAAAGCATTGATACGCGCTAATAGCTCAACAAACTTGAAAGGCTTCACTAGGTAATCATCGCCGCCCATGTTTAAGCCAAGTGCAGCATTCTCGGCTGTGCTTAGTGCGGTAAGGAAAAGGATTGGCGTATGTACATTGGCGCTGCGTATATCGCGGCATACTTCCAAGCCACTACGGTTAGGCAGCATTATATCCAGCATTATCAAGTTAAAACTATGCTGCGTAGCCATGTTGTAGCCCATCTCTCCGTCAGGCGCTAGCGATACTTCATAGCCCTCCTCTACCAGACCTTTCATAATTAGGCTGGCCACATTGGCATCGTCTTCTACTAGCAATATCTTCTTCATGCTGTGGTAAAGGTATAAAAAACAAAAAGCCCTCCCGATAATCGGAAGGGCTTTTGTATGTATATCTGATTGGGCTACTGCCTCCTCAAATCGTACTTCTCTATTTTGTTGTACAAGTGGCTGCGTTGTATATCTAGCACCTCGGCGGTTTTAGATACGTTCCATGCAAACTTGCGCAGCTTGTGCTCAATAAACAGCTTCTCTATATGCTCTTTAAAGTCCTGGAATTTATCGAACTGCTCGAACAAGTCTGTTGGTGTATCCTTGGCTTGTGTATTGGTAACGAAGCTCTTCACCTCGGTCTCGGTTATTTTATGGTCGCTTAGTATTACCAAGCGTTCTATAACGTTGCGCAGCTCGCGTATATTACCTTCCCAGTTCATGGCCTTTAGTTCTTCTAGGGCCTTTGGTGTAAGTATCTTCTTCGGCACGCCGTAGTCTTCGCATACTTCCTTCACAAACTTCTCGGCTAGCAATGGTATATCATCCGAGCGCTCGTTCAACGATGGTACGTGTATGATGATCACACTTAGGCGGTGGTACAAGTCCATACGGAAACGGCCAGCCTCTACTTCATCCAACAGGTTTTTATTGGTAGCCGCTACTACGCGTACATCTACCAGTATGTCCTTATCGCCACCTACGCGGGTAATGCGGCTCTCCTGCAAGGCACGTAGCACTTTAGCCTGTGCCGATAGGCTCATATCGCCTATCTCATCTAGGAACAAGGTGCCGCCATTAGCTTGTTCAAACTTACCGATGCGCTGCTTTAACGCAGAGGTAAAAGCTCCCTTCTCATGGCCGAACAATTCACTTTCTATCAACTCGCTTGGTATAGCCGCGCAGTTTATTTCCACCAATGGACCATTGTGGCGGTTGCTCTTTTCGTGCAGCCAACGCGCTACCAGTTCCTTACCCGTACCGTTATCGCCGGTTACCAATACGCGCGCCTCGGTAGGTGCTACGCGCTCTATGGTTTCTTTTATTTTGATAATGGCAGGGCTCTCGCCGATTATCTCGCGCGTTTTACCCACCTTGCGCTTTAACACCTTGGTTTCGGTTACCAGGCTTGCCTTATCCATAGCGTTGCGCACGGTTATAAGCAGGCGGTTCAAATCAGGTGGCTTCGATATAAAATCGTAGGCACCCTTCTTGGTAGCCTCTACGGCGTTCTCTACACTACCGTGGCCCGATATCATAATGATAGGCGTATCGCAGTCGGTACCTTGTAGCTTGTCCAGCACTTCAAGCCCGTCCATCTTAGGCATTTTAATGTCGAGCAAGGCGCAGTCGTAGTCGCCATCGCGCAACATTTCGAAGGCCTTGGCGCCGTCTTCGGCTTCGTCTACCTTGTAGCTTTCGTACTCTAGTATTTCGCGCAGTGTTTTGCGAATACTCTTCTCGTCATCAGCAATTAGTACTGTTGGCATAGTGTGTTGTTAGGGTTATAAATGTTTGCGTTTTGCTTACCCTCTAGCTCCCTCCCGCAATACTGCGGGACCTTGTGCCGAGAGAACCGCTCAACGCAAATGTTAGTGTCAAAAAAATTTGTTTTACCACCTTGTCCATAAGCGGCAAAACGCTTTGTAAAAAAAGCTATATACCTATAAGCCGGATTCTGTCCCTTGCTTGCGCAAGGTCTCCATCATTTATCTGCGGTTACGCTCGCGCGCAACCTGTAACACCCAACCCTTCAACGCATTGTGGTATTGCTACCTACAACTTGCGCGAGCCGCGCTCGAACGCTGATATACATGGGCTTGCAACCCGCAAGGTTTACCCCAATACTGTGTTGCCACAGCACGCGTGGGCTCTTACCCCACATTTTCACCCTTACCCTATTGCTAAGGCGGTTATTTTCTGCGGCACTTTCTGTTGCCAATTGCTTGGCCCCCACCCGTTAGGTGGTGCGGTGCCCTGTGTTGTCCGGACTTTCCTTCCTTCATCTACTGCGAAGAACGATAGAGCAGTATATAGCCGTATGTGAAATTAGACGTTTATTTTTATGGACAAAGGAGATTTGCCGCGCTGGCGACGAATGTTGAAATATGGCAAAATGTTGTGGGTAATGTAGAGAATTAGGAGAAATGGAAAATTGAGAAAATTAAGTGCAGCCGAGCGGTTCTCCCTGTAGGGAGTTAGAGGGTAGCGAGGCAAAGACTTACTACTTCTTAGGTACGCAGTCGGGCACTTTGCGGCCATCTTTCGTGTTCATGCCTAGTTGCTCGTAGCCTTTCCAGCATGGGTCGGGACCCGTGTGTATCTTTTTGGTAGAAGCTTTTTTGCTCGCTGCTTTTTTCTTGGTAGTTGCCATAGCAATAGAGCGTAAAAGGTTGTGCCATGAATACAGTTTCACGCAGAGGGCGCAGAGTTGAAAACGCAGAGTAAAAGAAAAGATGAATGAAAGGGAAAAGCTATTCTATAATACCTCTAACATTTAGATTGCAAGTGCGAATCATTGAAGCTTAGGCAAAGAAAAAACCTTCGCGTTCTTTGCGAAAAGCTTTGCGTTCTCTGCGTGAAACCTCTTAAAGGATTTATCCGCGCTTAGATGATAGCACGCTGCTGAGCAGAGCTATTACGATAAAGGTAAGTAGAGCCATTGCAATCATGTAGTACCAGTATTTACTTATGAATACGGATGCTTCATGCTTTTTGATACGTTTATCTACATCTTTATAATCGGGAACGTCATTTTGTATCTGCTTCAGCAGCAATAGCGAGCCTTCTAGGTTGCCTTTTTCTTCTAATATAAGCGCTGTCATATACTGAACATCGTTACAATGCGCGCAAGGGCCATCGGTTATCATGCTGCGCTCAAAGTCTGCTGTTGCACTATCGTATTGTTGGGTGTAATAGTAGGCTAATCCCCTGTTGAAATATAGGGGTTTTATATCTGCTGCACCGCCATCTATCAAAGCTGTAAATGATGCTATGGCAGCATCGTACTGCTTGGCTTCTAGTAGTTGTGTCGCCTCCTCGGCGGTGGGTTGGCCAGATGCAGTACCTGCCAAAAAGCAAATGAGAAAACCAAGTGCCAGGCGCATACCTATGTTACTTAGTTTTCTCATTCGTTGTTTTAGTTTATCGCTTTTTGTTGCACTTCGCTTTACCCTCTAACTCCCTATAGGGAGAACCGCTCGTGCAACAATCTTCGCGCCTTTGTGTCTTTGTGGCTAAAGCAATTTAAGCATAAAGCGGGAACTGGCCCATGTATTCGTTTACCTCGCCTTTTACTTTTGCTATTAGGCTTTCGTTATCTATATCGGTTACTATCCTGTCTATCCACTCGGCTATTTGCGTCATGTCTTTTTCTACCATGCCACGGCTGGTTACTGCTGGTGTGCCTAGGCGTATACCGCTGGTAACAAACGGCGATTTATCATCGAAAGGTACCATGTTTTTGTTGCAAGTTATGTCGGCCTTTACTAATGCGTTTTCGGCTTGCTTGCCGCTTACTCCTTTGTTGCGAAGGTCAATCAACATTAAGTGGTTATCGGTACCACCGCTTATAATGCCGTAGCCCTTGCCCACCATAGCTGCTGCCAATGCCTGCGCATTGCTCTTAGCCTGTGTTTGATATACTTTGAAAGAAGGATCTAACGCTTCGCCGAAGGCAATAGCCTTAGCTGCTATTACGTGCTCTAGTGGTCCACCTTGTGTACCAGGAAACACGGCACCATCCAATACCGCGCTCATTGGCTTCAATTCGCCTTTTGGTGTTTTATCGCCAAATGGGTTTTCGAAATCTTGACCTAGCATGATGATACCGCCGCGTGGTCCGCGTAGGGTTTTGTGTGTGGTACTGGTAACTACGTGGCAGTGTGGAAGCGGGTTGTTCAACAAGCCTGTAGCTATCATACCTGCTGGGTGGGCTATGTCGGCCATTAGTATAGCACCTACCTCATCAGCTATGGCGCGGAATGCCTTGTAATCCCAATCGCGGCTGTAGGCAGATGCACCGCAGATGATTAATTTCGGGCGCTCCTTCAATGCTGTTTCGCGCACCTTGTTCATGTCTATGGTTCCTGTATCCTGCTCTACACCGTAGAAGAAAGGCTGGTACAATTTACCCGAAAAGTTAACTGGCGAACCGTGTGTAAGGTGGCCGCCGTGGCTTAGGTTAAAGCCCAATATTTTATCGCCAGGCTTAACGCAGGCAAGCATAACTGCCGCATTGGCCTGCGCACCGCTGTGCGGCTGTACGTTGGCCCATACGGCACCGAACAACTTCTTCAAACGCTCGATAGCTAAAGTTTCTATTTCATCTACAAACTGGCAGCCGCCGTAGTAGCGCTTGCCCGGTAGGCCTTCGGCATATTTGTTGGTAAGGCAGCTACCCATCGCCTTTATTACCTCGGCCGAGGTAAAGTTTTCCGAAGCTATCAATTCAATGCCTTCGCGCTGGCGGTGTAGTTCTTTGTCTATAAGGTCGAATACCTGTTTATCGCTCATTGGGATTTGGTTGTTTATGGGGCGAAGATAATGCTAGCCCGCCAAGGCAAAAGATATTGAAGGGCGAATTATTAACAAAGGTAGAAGAAGAATGAGGCTAAAATAAAAGCTCCACAGCAAGAACACGCGTGGCAGACAAACGCAATGAATAAAGGCTACAGTAGGGTGCCAAATAATTTGTTGGAAAATGGGATAGGTATAAAACAAAAAAAGAGTCGGGCCCCTGACCTCCCGACTCTCTTAAACTAAACTTAAGCACTATGTATATAAGGTAAACGGCAGGTTGGGAATTATGTTACAGCCAAGGGCATTTATTTTTGCTTTGTTAACTACGTAAGACGTAACACGCTGATTTAGAACTAGAAAAGTTCGTGGTAAAGAAGGGCGAGTAGTAAGTGGGAGTAGCTAGTGGTGAAGAAGCTTATTAAGACGGAAGCCAATTGTATTTAATCTGTGAATCTGTGGCTAGATAATAGACGGACTTAGATGGAATAGGTATAAAATAAAAAAGAGTTGGGCCCCTGACCTCCCAACTCTTTGTACTAAACTTAAGCACTATGTATATAAGGTAAACGGGCGAGCGAAAAGAATGTTACATAAAAAGGCATGTTTTTGCATTTTCTTAACCCTTTGCCTGATAATACATTGATTGATAATGCGTATTTTACAGAGGTAAATTAGTACTATTAGTTAACAGAGGTAAAAAAGAGCATATGGCAATATTGAGTTCATTAAGCAAATACAGTGATTTAGGCCTATTGATAATCCGCCTGGGATTGGGCATTATGTTCATAATGCATGGCTATCCTAAGCTAACAGGCGGACCCGAAATGTGGGAGAAGATAGGTGGGGCTATGGGCAACGTGGGCATAAACTTTCTACCGGTGTTCTGGGGCTTTTTAGCAGCCTTTGCCGAGGCGGTAGGTGGCTTGCTTTTTGCCTTGGGCTTGTTATTTCGCCCTACGGCATTTGCATTGGCATTTACCATGCTTATAGCGGCTTTGGTACACCTTAGCGGTGGCGAGGGCGTAATGGGAGCATCGCATGCTATTGAAGTAGGCATTGTGTTCTTCGGCTTTATACTGGTAGGACCTGGCAAATATTCTATCGACAAGAAATAGGCTAGGCTTTATTATATTTGAGCATACACATGTCTAACTTCGCCGAACAATTTAAGCAATACAATACCCATAGGTTACCTGCCGATGCTACCCGCTTTTGCCATGCACCTTTCAACAATTTGTACTTCGGCAACCGTGGCTTTGTAATGGCCTGCTGTAGCAATAGGCTACACGTGCTAGGCCGCTACCCTATGCAAAGCATAAACGATGTATGGCGCGGCGAAAAAGCGAAGAACCTGCGTGCTGCTATGAACAGCCACGACTTTAGCAAGGGTTGCCAATCGTGCTATGCAGTGTTTGAAACTGGCAACTACGCAGGTGTACCTGCCAATGTGTACGATAGGCATACGCATGTGGGCACTTACCCCAAGCGTATGGAGTTTGAGCTAAGCAACACCTGCAATTTAGAGTGTGTAATGTGTACGGGCGAACTATCATCAAGTATTCGCGAGCGCCGCGATAAAAAACCGCCCATACCTTCGCCATACGATGATGCATTTCTGAAGCAACTCGATGAATACATTCCGCACTTACAAACGGCCCAGTTTCTAGGCGGCGAACCCTTTTTGATTCCTATATATTTTCAGATATGGGAGCGCATGACGGAGCTAAACCCCGACATACGCATCAGCATACAAACCAATGGCACTATACTTAATGCAAGGGTGAAGGAGCTATTGGCGAAGCTGAAAGTTTCTATATCTATTTCTATCGATTCGATAGACCCGGAGGTGTACCCTACCATACGCAAAAATGGCGATATAGTCCGCGTAAAACAGCACGTGGCATGGTTTAGCGAGTATGTAAAAGAAAAGGGTACTAGCATGTCTATATCCTTTTGCCCTATGCAGCAAAACTGGCGCGAGATACCTGCCATGGTTGAGTTTGCCAACAGGCACGGAGCATCTATATTTTTCAACTCGGTATTTCAACCAGCTACCTGTAGCCTAATGGGTTTACCTATTGAACGACTAAATGAAATAACTGAATATCTAGATAAAGCAACACTGCCAAACGCTACTGCGCTTGAGCAAGGCAACCTACGCCGCTTTAACGATATAAAGGCTTTTGTAGAAGGACTGAAGAGCCAAAGCGGCAGCAACATCGAAGACCAGTTGCGCAGCAACATAACGTTTGAGGAATACTTGGAAGAGGCGCAGAACTTTATCAACCAACAAGCCGACCTAAGCCTACAGCAGAAACAAGAAACCTACCAAAGCATAAGCGATAAGCTGCACTTTATGATGGCATGCGCCGAGCAAGATGGATTGCTGGAAGATGCCAAGCGCGCCATAGTAACGGTAACTATACCTAACCTATACCGCTTCCTTCCATCATCTGAGGATAAGGAAAGGCTATATGTGTTATTCAAAGAAAAATACCTGAAAGAAGTAGTTCAGTAAATGTATTATACTGCATAAAAATCGAAA
>JAFDYM010000475.1 GCA_018267435.1 Bacteroidota bacterium
AGTACAAGAAATGCGCAACAGTAAGGCGCATAAAAAAAAACTCACCCCCTAACCCCCTCTCTTTAAAAATAGAGGGGGAACAGTTTAGTGACAAGCTAACATAGTTTAAGCGTAACTATTGAACACACATCAACATCTGCGTCAATCTGTGTCATCCGTTTTATCCGCGTTCTAATTTGTGTTCAAAGGGGAAAGGCTAATACGCAATTATCTTGGTGTTCTTCATTTTGCGCAGCTGCATGCGGATTATTTTGTGTACTTCGAAATCATCTTCGTCTGCCTTTATTATTTCTTTTAGGCTTTCGGGTGTGCCGGGTGTAAGCTCAGGTGTGTAGAAACCGTAGCCTTTGTATTCGTTGTTCTCTATCCATACCACGGCGTGCTCGTCGGGGTGTATGCCCTCGCAGATGATGAAGAAGCTGCTTTGCTTATACAAGTAGCGCCTGCTGGTTTTCTCCATGGCGGTGTTGTAACTCTTCAGTTGCTTGTCGTCTATCTCGCCTGTTTCCTTCATTTTGCTGCGCAGCGCAAACCAACTATACAGGTTGTTATCCTTTATAATTTTCGATAGCACTTTGTTGGCGCTTGCCTTGCTGGTAAACTTCAATACTTGCTCGCCGGTGGTCCAGTCGGTAGGGTGTATTTTCAGTTGGTTGAAGCCTTGCTCATCCTGCGTTATGTATATGGCGTGGGTGTAAGGCATCACCTTCGGCTTTTTGTTGAACTCAGGCAGATGCGCCTTCGTTTCTTTATAAGCCATTAGCTTGGCGGTAAGCTCGTTGCCGCTTAGCTCGTAGTCTATGCTGCGCATCAGCTCATACATACGCTTCTTTTCGGGCGTATCCATGCCTGCGCTAAACAGCGTTATTACCTTCTTGCGTATGTTCTTTACACCGTCTAGATATATTACGCGGCCCTGCTCATCTTTAAAGTAGAATACGCCAGCATCTTCGGGTAGTTTTTCTATTTCGGCCTTGCTTAGGTATGGCGGCAATAGGTCAATATCTATACCGTGGTTCAGCTCTATTTCCATGTACTTGGCTACGCTGCTGGTAGCCAGCATCATTTCCAATAGCTTAACCGTGGCCAAGGTATCGCCTAGGGCGCGGTGGCGGTCGGTTATTTCTATACCCAGGGTATCGCAAATGTTACCCAGGCTGTATGAGTTGTGGCCCGGAAACACCTTGCGGGCCAGGTTTACGGTATCAAGCTGTCGGCGGTTGAAGTCGATACCCAAGCGGCGGAACTCTTGGCGTATCATGCCGAAGTCGAACTTAACGTTGTGGGCTACAAATATGGCCTCGTGGGTCATATCCAGTATACGCTGGCTAATATCTTCAAACACAGGCTGATCGGCCACCATTTCCTGCGTTATACCCGTTAACTTGGTTACATAGGGGTCTATGTTCCTAAGCGGGTTAACAAGGGTTGAAAACGTATCAATTACCTTCTCCCCGTCAAAAACCACCACCGCTATCTCTATAACGCGGTCGGTAAGGGGGCTACCCCCAGTAGTTTCAACATCAATTACTGCATACATGGCGCGTGAAAGTAATTATTTGCCGAAAACATTTTTTATACTCGTGCAGTGAAACTTACCAACCGCCTGTTTTTAGCGTGTATATTAGTGGCTATGGCCTTTGCCGCACAGGCGCAGGTAATAGTGGAAGACACGGCGCGACAGGGGGCTTTTTTTGCCAGCAAAAAATTTACCAGCAACTGTTATGTGGGTTTCGAGGCGCAGCCAGGGCAAATATTGACCAACAAGGCGGCTATGCTGGTGGGTTTTAACCTGAACTGGGTGGTGAACCATAAATATGTGGTAAGCGCCAAGTACCACACCCTTACCACCCCAAACGATGTGCGCGAACTGGTAGAACCGGGCAGCCTTAACAAGGTTTCCCTTATCCACCACTACGCGGGCCTAGGCTTTAGCTATATCCTTTTTCACGATAAGCGTTTTTCCTTCCAACCCGAGCTGAGCGCGGGCTGGGCATCGGCCAAGTTTAACTATGCTGGCGCCGACCGCAGGCACGACTATGGCGCTATCATCCCCGCCGTATACGGCACCTGGAACGCCACCAAGCTTTTCCGCGTAGGGGTAGGCCTTAACTACCGCGCCGTTATAGGCAGCAAGTTTTACGGCATCAACAGCATGCAGCTAGGCGGCGTAAGCGGCGTAGTGTTTATGCGCGTGGGCACTTTTTAAGCTAATACAGCTTTAGCCACAGATTACCAGATTGAATACAAGAATACAATTGAACGCAGATAACGCAGATTAACGCGGATTGAATAGAAGTGTTAATGGGCCGTACTATTGCGCCTAGCGCGTACGGTTGCGCGCCACGCGCCTTCGTACTGTGGACATTTTACTTGTAAACAAAAAAAGGACACCCTTTCGGCATCCTTCTCATTGTTACAACCTTGGGTCTATGCTTTCAGTTTCCAATGCTAACACCGCAAACACACATTGGTGAACTGCTCGTAATGGTTCGTTTCTTACAAACTTGTTCAAAGCCTCGGCACCTAGGGCAAACTCTTTAACTGCTAGGCTGCGCTTAGCACTAAGTCCACGTTGCTTTAAGCGCTCTATGTTTTTAGGCGCGGTGTACTCAGGGCCATATATTATGCGCAAGTACTCGCGGCCGCGCACTTTTACCGCTGGCTGTATAATGCCGCTTTTGCCGCGTACCACAAAGCTGTATGGCTTTACTACCATGCCCTCTCCGCCTGCAGCAGTCAACTGTTCCCACCACGTTATAGCAACCTGCTTTTCATCCTCATTGCTAAGGTCAACCACTTTGTATGGCGTAGCCAATAGCATCTTATCATCGGCTGCGCATAGCTCGGCTATTTGATGCATGTGCCACTCATGTGTTTGGTCGAAGTACGTTTTACCCTCGGTAGCCAATATGTGGAAGGGTGCCAACTTGTAATCATCCAAGCTGTTTACCTCGGCGCAGTACTCCTGGTAAGCTGTTACATAGTCGCTAACCATAGCGCGGCGCTCCGTGTATTCGCGCAGCATAGTTTGTATGGCTGTGTTGCTGTTATCTGCCATTTGCAATGCTGCTATTGTTTCATCAAGCGCATGGCTGGCAGCAGCACCCACCGATGCATACTGGTCTTTTATCAAGCTTAATGCCTTGGCACTCCACGGCATCAACTCGCAATCAAGGCATACCCAAGTGGCATCATGCTTCTGCCAAAAATCTGCCTTGGTCAATGCCACGTTCACTCTGTCTATAAACGCTGCTTCCAAAGCTGCATCGCTAAAGTAGCTACGGCCAGTACGTGTGTAGCATACGCCCTTCATGTCCTTAGCTCCGAATTTCTTCAAGGCGCTTGCTTCATCTTTACACACCACCAGTACAGCGCGCGAGCCCATGTGCTTCTCCTCGCATACTACCTTCGCTAAACCGTTCTTGGCATAGTAAGCAAATGCCTCTTCAGGCCTTTCCAAGTACTCGGCCATGCTGCTTGTTTCTACTGGCGACATAGTAGGTGGCAAGTATATCAACCAACGTGGGTCGATGGCAAAGCGGCTCATTACCTCAAGCGCAGGGGCTGTTTGGTTTTCGTGTACTATTACCGTGCCTGCATACTGCGTAGGTACTACCAACTTACCCGTTACATCTTCTATATCTATAGTACCTATGTCATCAAGCGGTGTGGTAGCTACTGGCGTCAATGGCCTTGATGGTATTGCATATTGCTCTAAGGCATTTACGCTTACCAGCTCGCGCTCAGGGTAGCGCAAAGCGGTTAACTTACCGCCAAACACACAGCCCGTATCTATATCTATAGTGCGGTTAAGCCATTCAGGTTCTACCACGGGTGTGTGGCCATATACTACCATAGCTTTGCCTTTATACTCAAGTGCCCAGTTGTAGCGCACTGGCAAACCGAACTCATCCGTTTCGCCCGTTGTTTCGCCATACATGCAGAACGAA
>JAFDYM010000476.1 GCA_018267435.1 Bacteroidota bacterium
CCCTAAAAACCTAGTGATTCAAGATAGCACTGGCGGTATAGTAGTACGCTTTAGTGCTAACCATACTTTTAACCTAGGCGATGAAGTACAAGTAGATCTATCGGGCCTTACCCTTACAAGCTACAATGGCTTGATAGAAGTAATGAACACACCATCTGCTGCAGCTATAACTACCGGCACTGGCACTATAACACCACGAGTGGTAACTATACAGCAAGTACTAGCTAATGCTAACCTATACGAAAGCACCTTGCTAACTATACAAAACGCAACCGTGAGCGGCAGCGGTGGTACCTACAGCGGCAGCAAGCAGCTTAACGATGGCACAGGTACACTTACCCTGTACACCCGTAGCCAAGCTACTTTTGCTACTACTACCCTACCTACAGGCAACCTATCGTTTACAGGTTACCTAGGCGACTTTAACGGCGCACAGTTGCAACTACGTACCCTTGCCGATGTACAATAATCAGCACTAAGCATAAAACAGAAAGCCCCGCCTTGTATTAAGGTGGGGCTTTCTGTTTTATATATTATTTGGCGCGGTGCTATGGCGCATCTTTAGTACTGTTGCGCGCCATGCGCGTACGTGCTGTGTGCATTTTTCGCCTTAGGACCGTTGGCTGAAGCACAACGGCAAGGCAAGCAACGGAAGATTTTTTTGTTTGTCCTTGCTGCGCAAGGGGGCGCGTCTGCAAGATGCGATAAAACAGATCCCCTTCCGCTTCTTATAATTGCCTTTGATTAGTCAACGGATGGGATGAGAATAGAAAATTGGCTTTAGCCAAACACATGCTTGGGCTAAAGCCCAGAGAGGAAGTATTGCTACAACCGTAAGCTAAAGCAGACGGCAATTGATAGAATTGATTAGGTATGAAGCATATATATGCAAGAAAGCGCATCAACGAGGAAAGCTCATTAATACGTCAATAAATGCACCTAAACATTTGCCCATAGGGGATTGCTTCACTACGTTCGCAATGACAGCCTAGGGCAATAAAAAAATAAAACGGGAGCCAAACAGTTCCGTTATTTAACCGCATCCTTCTACCTTTAGCGAGGCTTGGGAGGGGCAGTGTCTACCGCTCACGAGCTATGCTGTATCTCTCTACGGCTAACAGTAACAACCGCTTTGAACAACATAACCCTGATTTCACCGCTCACGAGCTATGCTGTATCTCTCCTCGGCTAACAGTGACAACCGACTTGAACAACATAACCCTGCCCTCACCGCTCACGAACCTTATTGGAAATCCGCATTGACTAACAGTGACAGCCAACTGGAACAACAAGGGCCTGCTTCCACCGCTCACGAGTTATGTTGGAAATCTTATCGGCTAACAGTGACAACCAACTTGAACAACATAACCCTGATTTTCACCATTCACAATCCTTACCGTGTATAGTTGGTTGTACCAATGGTGTAGGCACATCAACACCCGATAAGGCAGATGTTTCTAATCTTCAAAATAAACGTATCAAATTATACTTGAACGGAACTGTGTAGTAGCGATATTTTGAGTTTCGCCATTGCAGCCTAACAGACTTGCTAATCTGCCCTGCTGCACCTCCCGCGGCTGTTCTAGCTATGAACAGGAACGGAGCCGGCCTGTAGCGGGGCGCTAACCCCAGAAATAGGCCTTTACAATGCAAAGATACAACATGGAACAGGGCATATGCAAATCGGGTTTCCGGCATGGGGGGTGCCGCCCCCCATGCCGGAAATACGCGGCTTATTAATTTTATATATAAATTGTCAGCAGGCTGTGCGCGCGTGGCAACCAACCGTACGCGTTATGGGCAACAGCACAGCGCCAAAAAAGGGGCGTGGGGCGAAGGATAAAAAGCACTTTGCTTCAACATTGAACATTTAACCTTTAACGTTGAACAAAACCCTCATTAATAAAGGCTTAGATACATAGATGTTAAGGGAGTAGGATTATTAAAACAGGATTATTAAATTCGTAGGGTTAACAAATAAAAACCTGCCGTTACTATGAGTTTTGCAGAGAATCCGTTCTATCAAGAAGATTTTGACCTGTTGACAGAAACTGAACTTGAGCATAAGTTGATTGTACACAACGATGAGGTAAACACCTTCGACTTTGTGGCTGAAACACTGGTGAAGATATGCAAGCACAGTTGGGAACAGGCCGAGCAGTGTACTTACATTATACATCATAAAGGCAAATACGCCGTAAAACACGGCAATATGGATAGGCTTAGGGCAATGAAAGATGCCATAACCGAGCGTGGCATAAGCGCCACGGTGGAATAAGCCTAGCAACCTAAAACAAGCCAATGGGCCAATACTTTAATGCCGACCACGATTTGTTTCGCGAAACTGTGCGCAGTTTTGTGCAGGGCGAGGTATTGCCGTATGGCGATGCCTGGGAAACCAATGAAATGATACCCCGCGAGGTGTTCCGCAAAATGGGCGAACAGGGCTTGCTGGGCATTAACTTTCCTGAGGCTTATGGCGGTACCGATAACGACTTTTGGTACACTGTGGCGTACTTGGAAGAGATAGCCAAGGCAAAATACGGCGGCTTTGCGGCAGCTGTAAGCGTACACCAGTTTATGGCTACCAACCACATATTGAATGCGGGTAGCGAGTACCTAAAGCAGCGCTACTTACCCAAAAGCATAACGGGCGAATACGTAGGCAGCATAGCCATAAGCGAGCCTAATGCAGGCAGCGATGTAGCAGCGATGAAAACCACAGCCGTGCGTGACGGAAATCATTACACTATCAATGGTAGCAAAACGTTTATTACTAACGGCTACTACGGCAACTTTGTAACCGTGGCCTGCAAAACCGACCCAAGCGCGGGTATGGCAGGTGTAAGCCTGATAGTAGTAGATAAGGATACGCCAGGCTTTACCCGCAACAAGCTGAGAAAGATGGGCTGGAAGTGTTCGGACACGGCAGAACTGTTCTTTGATAATGTAAAAGTACCAGTAGAGAACCTAGTGGGCCAAGAGGGCCAAGGCTTCTTCTATATTATGGAGAGCTTTCAGCTAGAGCGCTTGGTGGCGGCTATTATGGCCATAGCAGGCTGCGAGGTAACGGTAGAAAACACCCTGCGGTATATGCACGAAAGGGCAGCCTTTGGCAAGCCTATAGCCAAGTACCAAGTGCTGCGCCATAAAATGGCAGACCTGATATCGGACATAGAAATACAGAAGCGCTTTGTGTACTATTGTTGCGACCTATATGCCCGTGGCATAGGCGCAGTAAAGGAGTGCAGCATAGCCAAAATGAAGGCTACCGAACTAGCTAAAACAGTAGCTGATGAGTGCCTGCAAATGTATGGCGGCTACGGCTATATGAGCGAGTACCCTATAGAGCGTATGTACCGCGATGCGCGCGTAGGCACCATAGTAGGCGGCACTACCGAGATAATGAAGGAGATAATAGCCAAGATGGCTATAGATGGTATAAACTACAGTAGCGCCTACAAGGGCGATAAAAAGGAAACAAAACAGTCTGTACCGAGTAAAACAAGTACGGATGATTCGATAACTAAAACAAACAACAATAATATGTCAACAACACCGGAAACAGCACGCGATATAGTTTACTCGCTGCCACAACGATTGAAAACTGACAAAGTAGACGACGATGCATTGCACCGTTTCCATCTATTGCTTGACGGCCCCACAGGCGGCAACTTTACCGTAACGCTGAAGGATAAAAACGTAACCGTGGTTGATGGCCTAGTAGATACGCCAACCTGCGAAATAAAAGCAAAGGCAAAGGACTACGAGGACCTAGAGCATGGCCGTGGCAACCCGCAAATGATGTTTATGATGGGTAAAATAAAGGTGAGTAACCTAAGCGAAGTGTTGAAGTTTGTTACATACTTCAACCGCATAAGCGATAACTAATATTGGACCTGCCTAAAGTATAGAAGCCTCGCCTTATGGTGGGGCTTTTCTATTTGTGATTACATAGACGATAAACGCCAAACGCTAATTCGCCTCTATCGTTATTTCTCTGTTCAACTTCTCGCCTATTGCTAGGCGTAGTACGGCTTCTTTCTGTTTGTAGTCGGTCGGCTTACCAGCGGTGTCGGCGCAGCCAAGCCATGGTTCTATGCATACATATGGCGCACCTACTTTAGCCCATATACCTAAGTAAGGAAAGCCCGGGAACGATACCGCTAAGCTATGCGGGGTAAGGTCGCTCTTAATAGTAACCTTGCGGCTTTGCAGGTCTTTGAATATGTAGGCATCGTCGGCGAACATGTTGCTGCGCAATGACAGCTTGTTATCGCCTTGCAGTATTGGTGTTACACGGCCATCGAAGAAGCCATCGGCATCTATATGGTGGCGGCTTATGTTTTCGTTCTGCTCAAACTCTATGTAGTAATCCTCATACTTACCCGCACCGCCCATAGGTACATTAAAGGCTGGATGCGCGCCTAGCGAGAAATGAATTTCCTGCGTATCGCGGTTCAATACTTCGTAGCTGCAAAACAGTTTATTACCCACTACTTTATAGCCTATCAAAAACTCGAACTTGTAGGGGTATACCTTTAACGTATCATCGTTGGAAGTAAGGGCAAAAACAATCTTATTTTCGCTCTGTTCAAGCACCTTAAAGTTAAGCTTTCTGGCTAAGCCGTGCTTCTCCAGCTCATACTTGTTACCGTCTATGCTTATCTCATCGTTCAGCACACGGCCTACTATAGGGAATAACACCGGTGCATGCCAAGGCCAAAAGGCTTCATCGGCATTCCACAGATGTTCAATGCCCGTTTTTTTATTGTATATACTAGTAAGCTCGGCGCCGTATTCGCGTACCTGCACGCGTAGGGTTTCGTTCTCTATCTGATGCATATCATGTGCTAATTGTATGCGCCAATATACAGCTTGATTAGCTTTGGTTAACCATTATTTAGCATTTTGTGTTAAAAGCATATACATTTGTTGCACTCATAAACCCAATTAGTAAATGAAGAAGATATTAACTCTATCTATTGTTGCCTTGGTGGCAGTTAACTTTTGTACTGCACAAGAATTGAGCAAGGACGAGAAAAAACGCCTACGCGACGAGCTAAAAATATACATGAGCGACCTGAACGGCTACAAGGCTAAAAAGGACGACATACAAGCTACGCTTGACAGCAACGAGGCGCAGATAAAAAGCCTGAAAGAACAGGTAAAAAGCCAAGAGGACATACGCATGAAAATGGCTGCTTA
>JAFDYM010000477.1 GCA_018267435.1 Bacteroidota bacterium
TAACACTGCGCACCACTTTAGCCTGTTCTATGCCGCCATCGGTACCTACTACAAAGCGTATAAGTACCTTACCCTGCACATCATTGTCCTTATCTACAGCAGGGTAAGTAATGTTTACTTGTAGAAACTTGATAAGCGCCGCTTCGCCTCCCTTAAACTCTGGGGCTTCTTCTATCTTGGTGTACTTATACTTCTTGCCTTGCTTATCATAACTTGTTCCTTTTAAAAGCTCGCCAGCCTTATAGGTTTCTATGTACGAAGGTTTCCCATCGCTATAGGTACAAGTCCATGTGCCTTCATTTTGTCTGTTCACTACTTTGCCGCTTAGCTTATACCATGTGTATGGGTCATGCTCTTTGGTAAAAATATTGGTGTAAATGCCATTGCCATTTGTAACGCGCTGCACACCTAGGCTGTCCCAATGGTTTATAAGCAGATTCTCCGCGTACTTTTTACCTGCGTCTTGCCTATACTCGCGCTCGGCAAATTTCTTCCCATTTTCCCAATACAGCATCCAAGTGCCATCTTGTATGGTGCTTTTATTATTCCAAAGCGCCTGCTTGTATGTGCCTTCCTTCTCTATCGTTATACCATCGCTGTAGTACTCAGTGCTTTTGCCTATAGGCGGGGCGCCGTTAGGGTTAAGGGCATAGCCTTTTACATCTACGGTTCCATCCTTTCTATATTCCGTATAGGCATACCAGCCATCTTTGTTGGTGCTTTTGGCCACCTTGCGGTACCAATCTGCATCTTCTTTATCGCAAGCACCTAGCTCTATACTGAAATAATATGTTGTATCGTTCTGTGCATGTATAGTGCTAAACAGCATAGTGCATAGCAGCGCCGCTGCTACCGTTCTCATCAATTGCATATTGTATTTAAAATTTACTGCAATTTAAAAACTAGCGGCAAATTATACTGCGATTTTACTGGCTGGCCAAGTTTGGTGGCAGGCTTAAAGCTAGGCAATAGCCTTGCCACGCGCATAGCCTCGGCATCTATACCCGGGCTTACCTTGCGCAGTAGGGTATGGTCGCTCAAGCTTCCGTCTTCGTTTACTATAAAGCCTACTACCACCTTGCCTTGTATGTCATTCTCTTTCTCAAGCTGCGGATACTTAATGTTAGCGCCTATAAACACCCACATCAGGCTATCGCCATCTACATACTCGGTAGGTGTTTCGTGTTGGCTGTACACATATTTCTTGCCCTTGGCATCGTAGCTTAGGCCCTTTACAAATTTGCCATGGTCGTACTGCTCCTTATAAGATATATAGGTGCCGTTGCGCGCGCATAGCCACTCGCCGTGCGGCAGGCCGTTTTCTACTGCGCCCTTTAGCTCAAAGCAGTTGGTATCGGGCAGGTACTGGCACCAGCTGGTTTGGTATTGCCCGTTGCCATTGGTTATGGTTTGCGTGCCTGAGGTATCCCAGGCATTTAGGTAGCGCTCGGTTATAGTTTTAGTGGCCTCATCTTGCACATACTCCATTTCTACGGCAGGTGTGCCGCTTTCGTGCCAATAGTTCCATTTGCCAGTGGGTGTAGTACTGTGCTCGTCCCACTTTAGTATTTGGTACTCGCCTTCCTTCTGTTTCTTGCCATTTTTGTAGTAAGAAGCATACACGCCAAAATAAGGCTGGCCGCTACTGTTAAGCGATGCGCCCTTGCTTACCAAGGTGCCATCGGCAAAAAACCAAGCCAAGTGGTACAGCCCCTTTCTATCAGCTATGCGCGATTTTATTTTATACGTTACCCCTTTATCCTTACTTACATAAGTGCCTTGGCGGTCGTAGTAAGTAGTATCGTATAGCTGGGCATAGCCTGTAGCCCCTAGCAGTATCAATAGCAATGTATATAGTGCCTTCATAAGCGCGCTAAGGTAAGTATAGTGCGGCAGGGTTTTGTCGTAGCAGTGTAAATTTTAGCGCTTATACAACAGTTTACAATATGCTTTTTGAAAAGGCCAAACCAACATAGGCGCAGGCAATGTAAACTGCCTACCTTAGTGGCACCTTGGCACTAGTATAATACAACTGCATACAGCCGTTTACCCAGTAGCTACTATCATAGCTGGCATCGGTTATTGCCAATGAGTTAGGCATATGAACCAAGGGCTTTACACCATTTGGTCCGTTTAGTATTTGCTGCTGCCTAGCTATATACTCAGCCTTATATTTAGCGAACGTGTTAAACCTCAAATCCCTATAAATGGCACTGATATTGGAAGACACCTGCATTAGCATAATGGCGGAAACGAGCAGTACCACCTTTACATGCTTAGCCTTAATTAAAGCAATATGAAATGCATACCTATTGGCGAAGCAAACTACTGCCATAAACCATAGCAATATAAAGAACGGATATACATAATTCATGGTTCTATGCTGCCCCAGTATGCCCGTAGCAAAATAGGGCACAAAGGCTGCTATAAATATTACACCAAAGGCACCTGCCAAGGCTATGCGCCAATCTACTTTTGCCAATATGCTTCCGCGCAGCATTGGCGCATAATGCATAGTTAATATACTGCACACAAGCACAGGATAAGTAAATAACCAAGTACCGCTAAAACGCAAGGTTTGGCCTGCCGATTTTGTAAATGAATTAAGCAAATCGTAATGGTTGCTAAACTGGCCCAGCCTTGTAGCATTGCCTGGCGATAAAACAACGAAACATGCGGCCATAACTGCTAACACCAAGTGTATGGCAACAAGCCTGCGGCTTGCAATAGCACCTTTATAGCTATACGCAAACACTACGGCATAAAACAAAGGGATAAGCAGGGCTGCTACCTCGTTAAACCCTACCGACAAAATTAGCAACAATAGGCTGAAGCCATAGCTTATACCCTTTCTCTCCGCATTGGTATATAACTGTATAAAAAACCTTAGCTGCAACAACAAAGCCAATGCCCCAAGGTGGTAATTTACTACGCCACCATACCAATATATGCCTTCAGCAAGCTGTGGCATATAGTTAAAGTACAATAAGGTAAAAAGTAAACTTGCTATTACTGCTGCAGCCCTCTGCTTAACAACCACCTGCAAAAACAAGTAATACACAAAAGGTGTGGCAAGCAGCGATATGAATACAACTAGGCTATATACAGCCAAGCTACCCGTAGCTATTGGGTGCAGGTTAATCAATACATCGCTGGTATACCTGCCGTTCCAATAAAGGTACTGATCGGCTATGCTGGTAAGCAAAGGCTTGCCTTGCATTAGCTCCCAACCTATACAAAAGTCATCGGCATAGGGCAAAGCATAAAGGCATACATAGCAAAAAGGAAGAAATGCTATAACGAGCAGTACAACTATAAGCGTTCTATACCTATTCATACCTTAAAAACAAAAATGGCCTCCTGTAAAGGAAGCCATTTTTAAGTTTATAGTGCTATCGGCTTATTTTATACCGTATGCTTTTTTCACTACCTCTACTGCGTTTAGCTCTTCCCAAGGGAACAACTTCACTTTCACTTTTTTCTCGTTAGCCTTGCCTTTGTTGAATGTTTTTTCAACCACTTTGCTTTCGCGGCCCATGTGTCCGTAGCTAGCAGTTTCCAAGTATATAGGCGTACGTAGGTTAAAGCGTTTTTCAATAAAGTAAGGGCGCATGTCGAACTCAGGCAACTTAGCCAATATCTTAGCTATCTCACCATCTGTTTTACCTACTTTACCAGTACCGTAAGTATTTACAAACAAACCTACCGGTTGCGCTACACCTATGGCGTAAGCTACTTGTACTAGGGCTTCATCAGCCACACCAGCAGCTACTAGGTGCTTGGCAGCATGGCGTGCAGCATAAGCCGCGCTACGGTCTACCTTGCTAGGATCTTTACCGCTGAAAGCACCACCACCGTGTGCGCCTTTACCGCCGTAAGTATCTACTATTATTTTGCGGCCTGTCAAACCTGTATCGCCGTGCGGACCACCGATAACAAACTTACCAGTTGGGTTGATGTGATACTTTATCTTATCGTTGAAAAGAGCCTTCACACGCTTAGGCAATCTCTTTTTATCGCAATCGATTAAATAATATA
>JAFDYM010000478.1 GCA_018267435.1 Bacteroidota bacterium
AGCCCTTGTGGCTGGGCGTTTTTATTTCTTCTTTCCTATTCGAAGTTACATGCGCGTGCAAAAAAAACAAGAAAGCCACTAGCGTATGGGCTAATGGCTTTTGATATATCGTTGGGTTGTTTCTAGTAGTCTCCCAAGGTTTCTTCTAGTTGTGGTAGGGCTTTGGCTAGCTGCTCATCGTTAGGTGCTACGCCGTGCCATTTGTGGTCGCCTATCATAAAGTCAACACCTTCGCCCATTTCGGTATGGAGGATAATGAAGATAGGCTTGCCTTTGCCCGTGCGGTTTTTAGCCTCGTGCAGGGTGTTTACTACACTCTGCATATCGTTGCCTTTAGGCTCTACCAACACATCCCAACCGAAGGCTTCCATTTTAGCCTTTAGGTCGCGGTGGCTTAGTACGTCTTCCACGTCGCCGTCTATCTGCTTGTTGTTATAGTCTATAGTGCATATCAGGTTATCTACCTTGTGGTGTGGGGCAAACATTACGGCTTCCCATATCTGCCCTTCTTGAAACTCACCATCGCCATGTAGCGAGTACACGGTGGTGTTTTCTTTGTTTAGCTTTTTGGTAAGTGCAGCGCCTATGGCCATGCTCATACCTTGGCCTAGCGAGCCCGCAGCGGCACGTATGCCTGGCAGGTGCTCGGCAGTAGCAGGGTGGCCCTGTACACGGCTATCTAACTTGCGGAAGGTAGCTAGTTCCGCTACTGGAAAATAGCCCGACCTAGCCAATACGCTATACCATACCGGGCAAATGTGTCCGTTCGATAGAAAAAACACATCCTCGCCGGTGGCGTTCATGTTAAACTTAGGGTCGTGCTTCATTAGGTCGAAGTACAATGCCACCATATATTCCACGCAGCCCAACGAGCCACCCGGGTGGCCGCTATTGGCACCATGTACCATGCGAACAATATCTCTACGAACCTGCGATGCTATGCGTTTCAATTCTTCTGCCGAAGCCATAATTGGTTTAGATTTTTGTGCTAAAATAAAACACCCGAGCCAAGGCGGGGAGAAATGTTCCCCACAGGCTATGTTTACAGGTAATACTTAAAATGATGTTCCTTGAGGTGTGCCTCGGCATTTTTGTAACTAGGCATTACATTTTCTACCACTTTCCAAAAGCGCGGAGAGTGGTCGTGATGTACCAAGTGCGCCAGTTCGTGTATCAATACATAATCGATAACCGAAGGTGGGGCAAACATGAGCCTAACTGAAATAACGATATTGCCATTGGTAGAGCAGTGCCCCCAAAAGCTGTTGGCGTATTTCATTTTTACGCTGTGTATATGCTTTTTGTAGTAGCGGTCGTTTAGCTCGTGCAGGCGTGCCGTAACTATAGGCAGGTAGTACTTGCACAGGCACTTAGATATTAGATAGCTGCAGGTATTCTGCTCGGTTTCTTGCGTCAAACCCTTAGCCAGCGATATAACAATGTTGTTCTTGAAAATTTTGGCGGTTGACTTATTCAAGTCGTTGTATAGTATCGAAATGCTAAAATCTTGGTTGCCCACTTTCAGCACTTCGCCGTTTACGTATTTGCGTTGCGGCAGGCTATCTAGCAACTCTGGCTTATCGCCTAGCTTCTCCTTTGCCCACTTTAGTAGTATATCTATTTGCTTGCGTTGCTCTTCCTTGTTTTGCTTGGCACTTATGCGGAGTATGATGCCGTTTTTGTTAACAGTAGCGCGGTTGTTAAAGCGCGCCTCGAAGTAGATGCGCACGGGCACAGGCTCGCCATCGCCCACAGCTATCTCGAACTTTTGCTGTATGGGCGTGTCTTTCTTTTCCTCTACCAGAGGCTTAACGGCGGCAACAAGGTTATCGAACAGGGAAAGCATATATGCAAATGTAAATTTGCTACTTAAGCGGCAGATGGGAAGAATGATTTTTCAACAGGTTAAAACACCCTAGTCGACGAGCTTGCCGACTAGCAGAAACAATGATTGGCGGGGACGCCAACCATGAGCGAGGTGGCCCCTTGCTAATCCTCGTATTTTTCGGCGCGGTCCATTTCTCTTTTTATCTTCTTGATTACATCGCGGCGCAGGCCTGTTTCTTTCGAAATATCGGCAACGCTCATACCTTGCTTAAGCATGCTGCGTACTTTGGGCTGATAGTCGTCTTGCAATACCTGGTCCTTGCCCGGCTCGTCGCGGTTATAGTGTACGGTGCTGGTTTTATCGTCGGGCTTAGGGTTGGCCTTACCGAAAGGCTCCCAAATAAAAAATATGAACACGGTGGCTATCAATGCCACAGCGGCTATCAGGTAGCTTTTCTTAATAACGAATTTATCGTTGCTTACAGGTGTAGGCTGGGTGTTATCGCTCATGGTGGTGCAAATATAAAAGACAAATAATACAAGTGTTAGCCCGCTGGTGGTAAAGCAAAGTTACATACGGGTAGTGTTTTCTATATGTTCTTTTTGCTTGATCAAAAAGAACCAAAAAATCAAGGCTGCACGGATTTAAGGCTAAAAGCCACTACGAAAGCCTAAACTG
>JAFDYM010000479.1 GCA_018267435.1 Bacteroidota bacterium
GGATACACGCTCTGGCCTTTTACTTTTATTTGGTACTGCATGGCAATAGGGTTTAGGCATAGCTAAGCTAGTAAGGTTTTGGCACTAAGCGCATTGCCAGTGCCTTTTAAACAAATCTTTACAGGTTTTGGCAAAGCATTTAACAACAAGGGCTCAAGTTAAAACGGGCAAGCGTGTGTTACCTTACGCCATACGGCACAATTTGCTATTTTTGCACGCCTTTTAACTGGGGCAAGTTTATTATGCAAATTTTTAATCAATTAGAAAATATTAAAGGCAAGTTTATAGAGTTGGGCAAAACGCTTAGCGACCCAAGCACTATGAGCGACATGAAACGCTTTACTGCCTTGAACAAGGAGTACCGCGAGCTTGGCAAAATAGTAGAGGTGTACGACAAGTACCAACTTGTACTTGGCAATATAGATAACAACAAGAAAATACTTGAAACCGAAAAGGACGAGGATTTTCGCGATATGGCTAAAGGCGAACTAATAGACCTAGAGCCACAGAAAGAAAAACTGGAAGAAGAGCTTAAACAGCTACTAATACCTAAAGAGCCGGAAGATGAGCGCAACGTACTGTTAGAGATACGCGCAGGTACAGGTGGCGATGAGGCAGCTATATTTGCTGGCGACCTTGCCCGTATGTATACGCGCTACTGCGAACTACTAGGTTGGAGCATAACTATAGCCAACGAGAACGAAAGTACTACTGGCGGCTACCGCGAAATAGTATTTAGCATAGAAGGTGAGAACGTATACGGCAAGCTAAAGTTTGAAAGCGGTGTACACCGCGTACAGCGCATACCGCTTACCGAGGCCAAAGGCCGCGTACACACCAGTGCAGTAACGGTAGCAGTATTGCCCGAGGCTGACGAGGTGGAAGTGTACATAAACCCTGCCGATATAAAGATGGATGTGTTCCGTGCATCGGGTGCGGGTGGCCAGCACGTTAACCGTACCGAAAGTGCCGTGCGCCTTACGCACATACCTACAGGTACAGTAGTGGAGTGCCAAGCTGAGCGCTCGCAGCACAAAAACCGCGACCAAGCCATGAAAATGCTGAAGACGCGTATATACGAAGCTGCCGTGCGTAAACACGAAGACGAGATAGCTGCACGCCGTAAAACACTTGTAAGTACTGGCGACCGTAGTGCCAAAATACGCACTTACAATTACCCTCAAGGCCGTATTACCGACCACCGCATAAACCTAAGCGTATATAACCTAGACGCCTTTATGAACGGCGAGATAGGCGAAATGATAGATGCCCTTGCAGTAGCCGAACAATCGGAAAAACTGAAAGAGGGTTCAGCTAGCAGCATATAAGTACTGGAAGAAAGCGGAACGTAAGTTGCGCACTTTCTTAAGGTCGTTTTTGCTGTGTAAGCATAAGTAGGGTGCGCTTAAGGTACTGGGCAAAGGTTTCGCCCATGTAGCTAGGGCTACTGTAAACATCTATAGGGAAAAGTACCAAGTAGTCAATGGATTTATAACCTTTGTAGCTTAGCCATTCAATATAGGGCTTGCCTCCACGTTCTAGCTTGGCCCATTTATCCATGGTCATTTGTATTTTTACCTTATATGGGCATATGCCAGTCGAATGTTCAATGGCGGGTATATTGTCTTGCTGTACACCTATTGCCCGCCCTATGTCATCTACATATCCGCTTATGCTAACCGAGTCGTCGCATATTAGCATATCGTTGCTATAATTAAGCTGTTTCCTTTTTAGTTTGCCTAGCCAGCCCTGTTTCAGTAGTTCAATCTCGTTGTAAAAATCCATTAACGTATCTGCAGCGGCATCATACATTACATGTCCAAAGTAAGGGTCGGCATGGGCAAGTTTACCTCTTATATCTACCAATACACATACATGGGCAAGTAGGTTAGGCCCTGCTCCGTAGCTATATGCATAAGCCCGCCAAGGAGTAAAGTTGTGTATTGCATCTATAAGTAAATCGGCGGAAGATGAGCATAATAGCTTTACCGAGTCTGTTGCACATAGGTGTAGCTTCTTTTCAAAGCTATACTTTCTCCATAGCCCATTGTCTATATGTCCGTTTATGCCATCATCGCAGTAGCCACTTATAGCTTGGGTTAGTAGAATTAAACTGTCATCGGCACATTTAGCCGTTTTAAGCATAGTTTCTATTTCGGTAGCATACTGTTTTCCCTTTGGGTAAGATAGGCTGTAAGCATCGTTATTGTGGTGGCATGCGCTAAGCATGGGCAATATAAGCAAGCAAGCATACCACCAAGGCATATGCATGCATAAAGGCGTAACGTACATGCATACATGTGCGCCACGGCTAGGCGTTTTTTTATACATAGGTTCACATACATTGCACTGGCCTAGTCCAAATAACTATGGGCTAGTGCAAATCATAATTTGCTCAGCAACTACCTTAACCTGTCTAAACTCTTAATCAGTGCCTCATCTTTGCGTATGTACATAAAAGCCAATATCTGTAGCAGTATGGCTAGTACCAACAAAAAATTCCAAGGGGTAAAGTATATATCAAGTATAATAAGCCTTTGGTTTACATAAAGGCTAGATATGGTTTGCCATTTGTATATAGTAAACGAAAGGGCAGAAACAACAAACGGTATGGCAAGCAGTACTACCACCTGCTGCACTTTGCGCCATTTATATAACAGTATGCTTGTTAAACTTAGGCCCATAGCTGTACCTAGTAGTATAGCATTAAAGTAAAAGAAATAAACCCCGAACGAAGTTGTCATCCTTTCTTTTACGGCATAGCCTTGGCTTACTTGGTTAAAATCGGCACCAGTGGTTACTATAGCTGGCAACATTAAGTATGCACCTATTACTACTATTGAAAGAAACAAGAATACGGTCTGTAAGCGCTGTATCATGCTAGGTTAATTTAAATCGCTAATTTGCAGGCGCAAACCTAAATTTTTTATTGAAATGAATGCTTATATAATTGATGCAGTTCGCACTCCAATAGGTAAATTTAACGGAACACTAGGCAGCGTAAGGCCCGACGACCTTGCCGCGCTTACCATTAAGCAACTGGTAGAACGCAACAACGCATGGCTTAAACCTGAAGATATTGAGGAAGTAGTGCTAGGTGCCGCCAACCAAAGCGGCGAAGATAACCGCAACGTGGCGCGCATGGCTGCCTTGCTAGCAGGGCTACCTATAAGCGTAGCAGGTGTAACGGTTAACCGCTTATGCGCCTCGGGACTACAGGCTATAGCCGATGCTGCACGCGCCATACACTGTGGCGATGGCGATATATATATAGCGGGCGGTGTAGAAAGCATGACGCGTGCACCGTATGTATTGAGCAAAGCTACATCAGCCTTCGATAGGGCACAGCAAATGTACGACACCAGTATAGGCTGGAGGTTTACGAATAAGGCCTTTCCTAAAGAAACAACTTATGCCATGGGCGAAACCGCCGAAAACGTGGCAAAGAAATGGAACATAAGCCGCTTAGAGCAGGACACCTTTGCCTATAACAGTCAACTAAAGTACCAGCAAGCAGCCGAGGCGCATAAATTTGATGACGAGATAGTACCAGTTACTATCGATAAAGGTAAGGGTGAGAAACTAGTATTTAGCAAAGATGAGCAGCCGCGCTTAAGCACGGTAGATGTATTGGCAAAACTTAACCCAGCCTTTGTAAAAGAAAACGGCACCGTTACCGCAGGCAACTCGTCGGGCATAAACGATGGTGCAGCGGCTACAATAGTAGTAAGCGAAGCTGTGGTAAAGAAATACAACCTAAAGCCTTTGGCACGCGTGGTAGCCGTAGCTGCCAGCGGTGTTGAGCCTGCCTATATGGGCATAGGCCCTGTAGCCGCTACACAAAAGGCACTACAGCGCGCAGGCTTAACTATAGCCGATATAGGTTTGGCTGAGTTGAACGAGGCGTTTGCATCGCAAAGCCTGGCTTGCATGCGCGACCTTGGCATAAACCCCGATATAGTAAACGTAAACGGTGGCGCCATAGCCATAGGCCACCCGCTGGGTTGCTCGGGCGCACGTATAACTGCCACACTGTTGCACGAAATGAAACGTCGCCCCGAGGTGCGTTACGGCCTAGCCACCATGTGCATAGGCGTAGGCCAAGGCCTAGCGGTAATATATGAAAAGGTGTAGGAGGTAGTTTATCTTACGGAGAACACAGAGGCGCAGAAATATATTGAAAGGCGTTACTTGATAGAAGTAGCGCCTTTTTTATGCTTAATATGAAATATGCCAACAGTAGGCGCGCAACAGTACTGGCAAGGCGCTGTAGAACCGCGCCAAATTGTTTTATCCTAATCTTTGCCACAATAGCTTCTCTTGGATATAAGCCTCTATACAGATTTCCCTTTGTATTCTCTATGTTCTCGGCTTTCCTCCATGGTTAATTAATTGTATTTGGGTTGCAGAAGGATAAAACAAAAATCCCCAAGGAGTATACTCCTCGGGGATTTTGTATTGTAAAGCTATTCGCTTTGCTTATTTGTTGCTGCCTGCTTTTAAGCCAGGGTGAGGTGCCGGCGGGTTGCTGTCGCCGCCTTCGCCATCGTTAGCATAGCGGAACTCCACCTTGTTCTTCATCTTCTTCTCATATGTAGTACCTACAGCAGCTTTTTTGCCACCTGTGTACTTCACTATAAACCTATCGCGGCTTATACCGTATTTTTCTACAAGGTAGTCTACCGATGAGTTGGCACGGTTCCAGCCCAATTGTTCGTTGTACTTCTGGTCGTTGCGGCTTTCATCGTAGCCAGTTACTACTAGCCTCATATCAGGGCACATTTGCATGCGTTCTGCTATTTGGTGTAGGTTACCATAGTATTGAGGGTCTATATAGTACTTGTCAAGGTCGAATACTACACCTGGTAGTTCTATCTTGCTGCAATCGTAGTTGCCTGGGCCACGACGCTTGCCGCCCTTGCCACCATTAGCACCTGCGCCGCCAGTACCACCACTGCCATTGCTGCCAGGGCCACCGCTTATTAGGTTTCCGTTCTCGTCGTATACTGCGCTTTCGCTGCCATCATCATACCAGCCGCTTGTATCGCAGCAAGGGTTCGGAGGTAATATGGCTATACCATTGCTATCAACAGGGTAGCCTGGTGCGCTGTATGGTTCTTTGTCTTCGCAGTCAACTATACCATCCTTATCGCTATCAAGCATTACACCTTTGGTATCTACAGGGCAGTCCTTCTTGCTATTAGGTTCTTTATCTAGCATGTTAGGCACACCGTCGTTATCGTCATCTTTCAATATCTGCTCAGCCAATGCTTGTGGGTCAACATCGCTTAGCTTTTTGTAAGTGTGGTGTACTGGGTTTAGCCAGTATAGCGGCTCGGTACGGTTTTTACCTACGTTGAACAATAAGTTGATAGAGGTATATGATACCATATCGTTATTGGTAGTAAAGCCACTGTGCTCATCTTGCTGCCAACGGTAGCCATCCAAAAGGTCGCTACCTGTAAGTATAATGCGCTGTTCTAAGCCTACGGTTACCCATTTGCTAGCGTGGAACTGAAGACCAGCACCTACTGTACCACCTGGTAAGAATTGGTATGAACCGAAACCGATTGAGTTGTTTACGTGCTCGGCATCGCTCTCATACTTGCCATCCAATATAGCATCTAGGCGTTTGTTGGCTTCTTTGCGTACATTGGTACGTGCATCTACGTTTGTTCCGCCACCATTATAGAACAAGGCGTGTACATTACTAAAATCGTAAACACTTCCGTTTGCATCAAGTGCGTCCATTTTGGTATTGAACAACATACCGCTAAGGCCAGCTACCAAGTAGAAGTTAACTATGTTACGCTCGCGGTGGAACTTAATGTTACCTATGTTGAACACACCTGCCAAGTGCACCTCGTGCATATAAGTACGATAGTTGTAAAAGAACATTTTGTTCATGTTCAAGTTGGCATCGGTATTAGCTGCTGCTAGTGCAGGGTTGTTCCAATAGTTTACACGGCTATCGTAAGTGCCGCGTAGTGCTGGGTTAAATTGTAGGTTGGCATCTGGTTCCCAGTTGCGGCCGGTAAGCATATAAAAGTTATAGCCAAAACGGATAGACGCTATGTAACCAATAGATTTACGTACGGTAACACCTGCACCTATATTGGTAAGAATACCCATTTTGCGGTAGTATGGTGCTACGTCGCCAAATATCAAGGCAGGGCCAAAGTTTATACCTAGTTCCCATTGGTCTTTTGGCCTAGCTGGGAAATAGTATTGATTGTTTTTGTAAGCTTCTTGCTGCTTGGTTTTCTTTTTACCTTTTTGGTATACGGCCGTATCAAGGTCGTAACGTACCATTAGCGGGTTAGAAACACCCCTGCGCTGGTAGAAGTTATACTTCGAAGCTTCCATATCGGCCTTCATGAACTTAGTTTGGTTCTGAGGGTCTTTTGCAGCTTTAGTGCTATCGTTGCCAGCAGTAGCGGCAGCGTCTTGCGCAGGCGCAGCCTGTGCAGGTGGTGCATCTACCACATCTACATCTGACTGACTGGTAGAAGCTTTGCTCTTCTTCTTACCTCCCTTATCTCCGTCTGTATCCTGTGCAAAAAGCACGGTACTAGCCAACATCAATACCAATAGCAACGCTGGCCTAGAAAACTTCATCATACGCTTAAGTTATGGGTGTTCTTTGGTTTAATTAATATGTAGCATCAAGCATTGGTCAGGGCTTGCCACTACACACTTACACTTATGTAAGTGAGCAAATTAAACAATTTTTTGCGAGTTGATATAGTGTGGATAACCAAAATGCCATTATTTTTTTATTAAAATACTGGCAAATCCTATTTATAAGCAATTATTCCAATACTAGTAGGCGCGTTCGTTTTTGCCTTCCATGTAGTTAATAAAAGCCTTGTTTACCACCTTATTTCCGCCCGGTGTAGGGTAATTGCCAGTAAAGTACCAATCGCCAAGGTTGTGCGGGCACGCCTTGTGTAGGTCCTCTATGGTTTGGTATATTACCTGTACCTCGGCATTAATATGCTTAGGGCGAACTATCTCCGATATTTTGGCCGATATTTCATCGGCAGTAAATAAACTGTATAGCGCTTGCACATGGTTGCGGTTCTCTTCGGCAGGCTTTACAACATCGGCTTTACACAGTTCGTATACTTCCTGAAGCCTGTTTTCCTGTTCGGTATCCTTTAGCAGGTCTATCAAGGCACGGAAGGCAATAAAGTCGTACATACGGCTCATGTCTATACCATAGCAATCAGGATAACGTATTTGTGGGGCTGAAGAGACAATGATTATCTTCTTCGGCTTCAGCCTATCTAGTATAGAAAGGATGCTCTTTTCTAAAGTAGTGCCGCGCACTATCGAGTCGTCAAGCATTACCAATGTATCTACCCCGTCGCGCACGCTACCGTAGGTTATGTCGTACACGTGGCTTACCATTTCATCGCGCGAGGCACCATCGGTAATAAAGGTACGTGCCTTTACATCTTTTACAGCTATCTTTTCCATACGAACGCGCATGCTAAGTATGTCTAACACTTGTTCGTCGTTCAGCTTTTTCGATGTTACAATCTGGTCTTTTTTGTACTCGTTCAAGTGATCTTCCAAGCCCTTCATCATACCGAAAAAAGCCACTTCGGCGGTATTGGGTATAAACGAAAATACAGTATTGGCAAGGTCGTTATCTATAGCTTTAAGTACCGCTGGGGTAAGATATACGCCAAGGTTTTTACGCTCGTTGTATATTTCAAAATCGGTGCCGCGGCTAAAGTATATACGTTCGAAACTGCAAGACTTTTTCTCGCCTGGATCTCGCACCAAGTCATGCTTCACACGGCCGTCTTTCTTTATAGTAAGCGCATGGCCGGGCTGTACTTCCTTAATCGAGTCGAACGGTACATTAAATGTGGTTTGTATAGCTGGGCGTTCCGATGCTACTACCACTATTTCATCGTCTTGATAATAGTAGGCTGGGCGTATGCCGTTAGGGTCGCGTAGTACAAATGCATCACCGTGGCCAAACATCCCTGC
Source organism: Bacteroidota bacterium (assembly GCA_018267435.1). Lineage (GTDB taxonomy): Bacteria > Bacteroidota > Bacteroidia > Chitinophagales > LD1 > Bog-950. The sequence goes on from JAFDYM010000479.1 coordinate 8,005, forward strand.
CATGGCATAGCCGCCGTCAAAGTCTTTAGCCGAGCGCGATAGTATGCGGCGCACGCTAAGCTCTTTGGCTATAAAGTCGGTTATTTCTTTATTGCTGTGCCCTCTATCCTTATACTTATCGAATATCTTCTGCACCTCGTCATCAAGAAAGTGGCCTATTTTCTCCATTACTGTAATGGTATCGCTACGCTCAATAGGGTGCTGGCCTAGCTGTATCAATAGGTTGAACTGTTCATCAACATTGGTCATGTTAAAGTTGCCCGCTAGTACCAGGTTACGGGTCATCCAATTGTTTTCGCGTATAAAAGGGTGGCAGTAGCTATCGTTGTTTCGGCCATAGGTGCCATAGCGCAGGTGGCCCAACAGCAGTTCGCCTATAAATGGGTTGTTCTGCTTTTGCCATTCGGCTTCAGCTTTCGCGTCGGCCAATGGCTCGTGCCCTTTGGGAAAGGCGCCGAATATTTGGCTAAACACATCCACTATAGGCTGATTGGTGCTACTGCGCGCGCGGTTTACAAAGTGGCTGCCCGGGTGTGGGTCCAGCTTAATTACAGCCGCGCCTGCACCGTCTTGCCCACGGTTGTGCTGCTTTTCCATAAGCAGGTACAGCTTGTTAAGGGCGTACGAAGGCGTGTTGTATTTTTCGATGTAAAAATCGAGAGGTTTCAGTAACCTGATGAGTGCTATACCGCACTCGTGTTTTATAGCGTCGCTCATAAAGAGGGCGCAAAGTTAAGCGATTTTATGAAGTATGGCATAGCGGTATGGCAGAATAAACTATTAAAAATGCTTAGAAAATGATGTATATAGAAAGCTACGCTTTTTTACCTTAACAAATGCCTAGTGCCCCACTTCGGCGGCAAAGTTTATATTTGCCTTCCATCAAACGAAAGAACGGACCAATATGCATGATGTAAATAAGTTTGTAATAAGCACCGAGCCCGAGCCGCACCGCATACGCACCCGCCAAATGCTGAAGAGCCACCCGGAAATTAAAAAGCTGATAGGTAAAAACCCTTACAGTTTTATAGCCGTGGCAGCCTGTGTGCTCGGCCAAATAGGCATTGCCTACCTACTAGGTGACCAGCCTTGGTGGCTAGCAATTATAGTAGCTTTCTGCGTAGGCGCTTTTCTATCGCACAACCTGTTTGTATTTGTGCACGAGGCTACACACAACCTAATATTCGATAGCAAACCGGCTAATTTTCTAGTGGCCATATTTGCCAATACGGTTCAGTTTGTGCCAAGTGCTATATCGTTTATACGCTACCACATTAAGCACCACGCTTTTCAAGGCGTGCACGAGTTGGATGCCGATTTGCCAAACATTTTCGAGGCCAACCTGTTTAAAAACCGCTGGTGGGGTAAGGCACTTTGGTTGTTTACCTTCCCTATTTGGCAAATAGCCCGCACCTTCCGCACTACCGAAATAAAACCTTTCGACGGTTGGATGGCGCTTAACTGGGTTTGGGTTTTCGGTTTCGATGCCCTATTGGTTTACTTCTGCGGCTGGAACGCTCTATTATATATAGCATTCAGCTTGTTTTTTTCGGTAGGATTGCACCCACTGGGCGCACGCTGGATACAGGAGCACTATCTAAAAGACGGCAGCGACCAAGAAACTTACAGCTACTATGGCGTATTGAACAAGGTACAGTTCAACATTGGTTACCATAACGAGCATCACGATTTTCCATCAATACCTTGGAACAGGTTGCCTGAGCTAAAATCGACTGCACCTGAGTATTACGATACGTTGGCATCGCACAATAGCTGGACAGCCCTGTTGTTCAAATTCATATTCGACCCTAAAATGAGTATGTATAGCCGCGTAGTGCGCAAAGAACGTGGCAAGGTAAAATTTGAAGACCAAAGCACACCAGACCAAGACTTGATAAAGGCTGGCGACAAAACAACTGTAGAAGCTTAAACCGCTTTAAATAATATGGAAGGCCCTCGAAGAAATTAGGGGGCTTTTTTGTTTGTTATTACACCCATGGGGAAAGATTAAACCGACAGTCTTGCCTATAAGCAGAAGCGCTTGATATGTTGACCAAGCTTAAGCCCATGAATTAATTCATGGGCTATTGATTTCTAGGAACTAAGTATTAATGTTCCATTATTCTACATCTGCCCATTATAAGCTACCAATCCGTAGCCCGTGATTTAAATCACGGGCCAAGCAATGATTATAGCAAACCGCATTGACATGCCTAAAGCATTGACAACAATGCTTATTACGATAACTTATGTGAAACTTCTCCTCTTACCTACCCAATACCACTTTGCGGCTTAGGCTGCCTTCGGCGGCGGTAATGTTTACTATATATATACCGCTAGGCTGTGCGCCTAGGTATAGGCGGTTATTGCCTTGGCTTAGTGCGCCGCTAGCAAGCATTTGGCCTGTTAGGTTATATATGGCGCACTGAGTATGGGTGTAGCTGTTGTTTGCCACTACCACCTCGGCGCCGGTGCTATATACCTGTAAATTGCTAAGTGCTTGTTCGCTTATATCTGTGCCTTGGCTTACTACTATAGTAAGATATGCGTAGCCCTCGCAGCCATAGCTATTGGTGGCCAGCAAAGTTACCGTATAGGTACCTGGGGCATAAAAAGCCAAACTAGGGTTAGCTATTTCGGTAATAATAGTGCCATCGCCAAAGTCCCAATCGTAATATTGGGCATTGGTGGCCCACGATGAGAACTGCACTTCTTGCCCCGTAACAATGTTTTGCGTGCTTACCCCTATGGTTACATTTACCTGCTGTGTGCTTACCGTTACCTGCTTGGTAGCCACATAGCTGCCGTATATAAAACCTATTGAGTAATTACCCGCCGGAAGGTTGCCAAAAGTATATACGCCGGTAACATTGCTTTGCGAGGCTACCATTGCATTTTCGCTATTGAAAAGTTGGCACTGGTTCCATTTAATGGTAGTGTCTTGGTCAACCGTTATGCTGCCGTTAAGGCTGCTGCAGTTAGCATCGCTAGTAGTTATAGCTGCGGGGCGCGATATGTGCAACCAAAACCTGGCTGTGTTAAGCTGCTGTGTATTTAGGTTAAAGGTGTGGTCGGTAGTTTGCAGCAGGTACATCTGCCCTGTTACTTTGTCTTCAAGCCTAATAATAACTGTAGCATCAAGGTTGTTTGTAGATTTTAACCTTATGGTATAGTTACCCGTGTTGTACGACCTAAAACCTAAAGGTATAACTTGGTTGCTAATAAAAGGGCCGTTTGAGTTGATAAGGCAGTTAACATTATCGCTGGTGATAGAGAAAAGCTGAGGGGCTTCCAACACGCCGCTCAATATTTTCTTCGAGTCTTCGGTGTAGTGGTAGGTATTACTATTGCCATAGTCTAGGTTAATAGTAGTTTCGTCGGCTTCATCCTGTACGGCATCATACAGCTCCAGTTTTATTTCTTGCAAGCCAATAGCCCTGCTTGAAAAAAACATACCCATAAACAACAATGCCCAAACGTATTTCATGCCCTAAATTATCTTATCCCTCTTTACTTACTATGATATGCAAATATACTAAGAGGTTGCGCATCGCGCTGCGTTTGGTTTAAAATAATCGCAAATATATTTCGTGTCAAGGGTATAAACGAATGACAGTGCGCATGCGTTGCCTGTACAGGGGGTACTTTTGGCTGAGAATGGTCAGTGATGGAGCTATATGAGTCCTCCTTTTTTGTCGCTGATGTCTTCGACATTCGCAGATTTCTATGATTTAGTAAGATCAATACATTAGGTACGGTCTATTGTACTAAAATCGGTTTCAATCATAACAATCAGCGTTATCTGCGTACAAAAAATGTATTCATACTTCGAACATCAATTCCCGCGAAAATTCCTCTCTTTTTCTACCGAAAACCTTACCTAACAAGGGTAGAAAAAACCTTAATGATTGATAACAAAAGCATTAAGTAAAACGGAAAGCGGTATCTTTAAGTATAGTGCCTGCGCCCTAAAAAATTGACATGGTTTGCAAGGCAAAACGTCAAATTTTTCGAGACTTTTTTTGACGAAACAGTTTTCAACACAAGCACTTAGCTGTATGCGAGGCATAGCAAGTGTTTCGGCTGTGTTTGCACATCTGTTGTTTATAAAGTAAGTGGCTTTTTTGGGCTTAGAGAAATAGATTCGTCATAACGTTTTCGCATAGCGTTGCTCAATCAATCACCACACCTTATTTTTAGTATCATGGCTAAGAAGAACGATAAAAAAGGTTTAAAAGTTAACCGCTTTTATACCAAGGAAGGCATCTCGGTGTTCGACCAATTTCAATACGAACTACGCTCGAGCGTAATACGCAACCCGGCAGGCGACGCGGTGTTCGAAATGCATAATGTAGAAGTACCAAAAGGCTGGAGCCAAGTGGCTACCGATATATTGGCGCAGAAGTATTTCCGCCGCGCTGGCGTGCCACAGGCCGATGGCAGCCTAGGCGGCGAACGCTCAATTAAACAAGTAACGCACCGCTTAGCAGACTGCTGGAAGAGCTGGGGCGAACGCTATGGTTATTTCGCTAGCGCTAACGATGCACAGATATTCTATGATGAATTGGTTTATTCATTGCTAGATCAAATGGCTGCACCAAACTCGCCGCAGTGGTTCAACACGGGCTTGTACAACTCGTATGGCATTACAGGCAAGGCACAGGGCCACTACTTTGTAAACCCTGATACGGGAAACTTGGAACGTTCAACTTCAGCTTATGAAAGGCCGCAGCCGCACGCTTGTTTTATACTAAGTGTAGATGACGACCTAGTGAACGAAGGCGGTATAATGGACCTATGGACCCGCGAGGCGCGTATATTCAAATATGGCTCGGGTGTGGGTACCAACTTTAGCAATATACGCGGCGAGGGCGAGAAGCTTTCGGGCGGTGGTACATCATCGGGCTTAATGAGCTTTTTGAAAATAGGCGATGCTGCCGCAGGTGCTATAAAGAGCGGTGGCACTACACGCCGCGCTGCTAAAATGGTATGCCTTGACCTAGACCACCCAGAGGTAGTTGACTTTATAGAATGGAAGATGAAGGAAGAGGATAAAGTAGCTGCGCTGATAGCTGCAGGTTACGATTCTCACTACGAGGGCGAGGCATATAAAACCGTAAGCGGGCAGAACAGCAACAACTCGGTGCGCGTGCCTAACTCGTTCTTCCATGCGCTTGAGAAAGGCGACAACTGGAACCTAACTGCACGTGCCGATAAGAAGGTGCTGAAGACCATGCCAGCCCGCGAACTGTGGGATAAAATAGCCATGGCAGCATGGCGCTGTGCCGACCCTGGCGTGCAGTATGACACTACCATCAACGAATGGCACACTTGCCCAGAGGACGGCCCTATACGCGCCAGCAACCCTTGCAGCGAGTATATGTTCCTTGATAACACGGCTTGCAACTTGGCATCGTTCAACCTGCGCAAATTCTTTAACGATACTACGCTTGAGTTTAATGTGCAAGGCTTTGAA
>JAFDYM010000047.1 GCA_018267435.1 Bacteroidota bacterium
AATACCTTTAAACCCCACGCTTGGGTTACCTACCTTACGGTACCTTCTACCCCTGAACATGTTCAACACTTTCTTACCCAGGTAGCAGGCCTGCTACCTACCGCTACAGTTATAGTAGGCGGCTCGCAAATGATTCATTATCAATTGCCATTGCCTAAAAACGTTAGCGTAATAGGCAATGTTCAACAGTTGAAGGCTTGCCTTCAATAGTTAAACAAAATATCCCCTACACGCCTTTTTACATTTTTTTGTTTATCTTTTTTAAATAAAAATTCAACAAAAATTTGGAGCATTGCTTTTTTGCTTTTATCTTTGTTTAAGAATAAATCAAAATAGTTAAACAAAATAATCATGGGCGCAGCATTTCAAATTCAAAATTTACAGCAATACGAAAGCACATTGCGTGCATATGCCTTTAGTCTTACCCGTAGCAAAGAAGAGAGCGATGATTTGGTGCAGGATACTTTTTACCGCGCTATATCCAACCTTGATAAGTTTAGCGATGGCACCAATGTTAAAGCTTGGCTATATACCATTATGCGCAACATATTTATAAATAACTACAGGCGCAAAAAGAACCATAGAACCACCTACTTACCTATCGACAACCAAGCCGCATGGTCGGGCTTTAAGAAGCATGAAAACAACACTTCTTCAAGGTCATTACTAGCAGAAGATATTACAAAGGCATTGAACAAGGTAAGCAGCAACTTTACCGAGCCCTTTATGATGTACTATAGGGGCTTTAGGTACGATGAAATAGCTGAGAAACTATCTATACCTGTAGGAACCGTAAAGAGTAGAATATTCTTTGCACGTAAAGAACTGCAAGCCAAACTTGCCCATTTAGAAATATACAATTCAGCTGCTTAAGCATATACATGTTAGAAACAAAAGAGCCACGTTATTAACGTGGCTCTTTGTTTTTATTAAAACTTCAGCGTAGCATTCAGCTGTGCATAGCCGCGCTGGTGCCAGTAAGGGTAGATAGGTTCGGTAGCACTTGCATCGTCTAGGCGTTTCACTTGTTCTTTAGTCAAGTTCCAGCCTACGCTCTCCAAGTTCTGTCTTAGCTGCTCTTCAGTTCTTGCACCTATAATAATGGTAGAAACAGTTGGCCTTTGTAGCAGCCAGTTCAAGGCTACTTGCGGCATGCTCTTGCCTACTTCGTTAGCTACTGCTTCTAGTTCATCTAGTATATGGTAGAATTTCTCTTCAGGCAATGCAGGGCCCATGGCACCACCTTGACCTATACGCGTATCGCTTGGCGCAGGTTGGTTGCGTTTAATTTTACCACCCAATTTACCGCCTGCCAATGGGCTCCATATAATGCTGCCTACTTTTTGGTCTAATCCAAGTGGCATTAGTTCCCACTCAAGTTCTCGGTTGATAAGCGAGTAGTACACCTGATGGCCTACATACTTAGCCCAACCGTTCTTATCGCTTATAGCTTGCGATTTCATTAAGTGCCAGCCCGAAAAGTTAGATGCTGCTATGTAGCGTATTTTACCTGCCTTTACCAATGTATCCAGTGTGTACAGCGTTTCTTCTATGGGTGTATTGCCATCGAAGCCGTGCATGTGGTAAAGGTCGATATAGTCCGTACCCAAGCGCTTCAAACTGTTCTCCACTTCCTTGGTTATGTTTATGCGCGATGAACCAAAATCGTTCGTGTTCGGGCTCATCGGGAAGGTGCTCTTGGTGCTTATCAAAAGCTTCTCGCGCTTGCCTTTTATGGCTTGGCCCAATATCTCTTCCGATAAACCTTTCGAATATACGTTGGCGGTATCGAACAAGTTAACGCCTGCCTCCAAACATATATCTACCATGCGCGTAGCCTCGGCTACATCAGTACTGCCCCATTTCTTAAAAAAGTCGGTACCGCCGCCAAAGGTAGCAGTGCCAAAACTTAATACGGGTACTTGCAACCCGCTTCCACCTAAAAATCTGTATTCCATATTGCGTTTATTTAGTATTTAATATTGTTCCTTCCTTAATCTCTTCGGTTGCTTTTAGCACCAATACATCGCCCTCGTTCAATTCGCCGAACACTTCAATCTTATCATCGGCTACCCTGCCTTTCTTAACAGGCACGCGTACCGCTTTGCCATCTACTACCTTTATTACATACACGCCTTCATCGGCACTTACTACAGCAGTCTTTGCTACTATCAAGGTGCTATCCTGTGCAGGTTGCGGTATGGTTACTTCCGCTACTGTGCCTGGTAGCAATAGCTTGCTTTTGTTCTCTACATCCATCTCTACACGTTCGCTACGGAACTTGTAATCGAGCGCACCTGCACGGCGTTTTATCTTGGCTGTAAATGTTTCGCCAAGCACCGAGCGCACTTTAAATTTTATCTCGCTGTTATCTTTCAAGTAGCCAGTATATGCCTCAGGTACTGCCACTGCCAGCCTTAGTTTGCTTTGCTGTTGCAAGGTGAACAAAGGATATTCAGAGCCTTTGCCTGAAGGGCCAACATAAGCGCCCAAGTTTACATTACGCGATGTGATAATACCACTGAAAGGCGCGCGTATTTCCAAGTAGCCGTTCATAATGGTTAGCTCCTTATATGCAGCGCGTGCCGCTTCAAACTGTGCAAAGTCTGCATTCTGTTTAGATAGCGCAATGTCAATATCGTTAGGCGATACGGTGCCCGGTGTTTTGCTAGTTTCAAGCAACCTGTTGTACGTTGCCTTGCTGGCAGTGTACACAGCCTCTTGCGCTTTCAAACGCGATTCCGCCGCTGCAATCTGCGAGTTTATTTCGGGTGCTTCCAATACTACCAATAGCTGACCTTCACGTACCTCACTGCCTATGTCTACCTTTAGTTCTTTTACAAAGCTGTTTACCTTGGCGTATAGGTCTACCTGTTGAAAGGCTATCAATTCGCCAGGCAATTGTAGCTTGGTAGAAAGCTTATCCTTACCTACTTGCGTGGTTTCGGTTATAACGGGCGCAGGGGCCTTCTCTGCTTCTTTAGCCTGGCCGTTATTGCAACTGTTTAGTGCAAATACTATGATGATGCCGCATATAGCGGTTATTATGTTCCTAGTGCTCATGTTGTGTATTTATTGTAGGGATATAATGAATACTGTCTTTGTCTTCTGGGTCTAATGATGGTGATAGCGTATTGGTTTTGCCTTGCACCCATGCAAACAGCAATGGTAGAATAACCAACACCGCAAAGGTTGAGAATATCAAACCACCGATAACCGCGCGGCCCAACGGCGATACTTGGTCGCCACCTTCGCCGTGGCCTATAGCCATTGGTAGCATACCCGCTACCATCGCAACTGTGGTCATAATGATTGGGCGCAAGCGCACAGAGGCCGCTTCTTTAGCCGATGCCAATGCATCGCCGTTCGTCATCCGCAGTTCCTCTGCATTCGTTATCAATAACACCGCATTGGCAATGGACACACCGACGGACATGATAATACCCATGTACGATTGCAGGTTAAGTGTTGAACCTGTTATGGTCAACATCAATAACGACCCTAACACTACCGCTGGCACCGTGGCCAATACTACGCCCGATACTTTAAACGATTGGAAGTTTGCCGATAGCATCAAGTATATTACTACAATAGCTATCAATAAACCACTCTGCAAACTGCTTAATGTTTCGTCTAACACTTTAGTTAAGCCTACAGGTTCAATAAACAAACCACGCGGCAGTTCGCCTATGGATGCTATTGCCCTCTTTACATCTGCACCTGCCGTGCCAAGGTCTTTATCTTTTATGTTGGCTGTTACCGATAGGTAAGGCGTAGCACCTGCGTTATCGTTCTCGCCATAGGTAGTACTTTTGGTTATGGTAGCCACATCGCCAAGCACGGGGCGCGCACTATTACGCAGCAAAGGAATTTCATTCATATCCTCTTTGCTTTTCATTTGGTTTAGCGGTATTTGCACCTGCACGCTATATGGCAGGTTTGCTTTTTCATCTATCCAAATGTTTTTATCGGTATAGCGCGATGATGAAGTTGATGCAATCAAAGAGCGCGATATATCGTTCATATCTACACCCAACTGCGCAGCGCGTGTACGGTCAATTTCTATTTCCAACGAAGGGTACTTGGTAGGCTGTGCTATCTGCACATCGCGCAAGTATGATATCTCTTTTAGTTGGGCAATAATCTTGTTGGCATATTCTTCATTTTGCTTTTTGTTGCGGCTGGTTATGCGCACCTCTATAGGTGTAGTTGAACCTTGGCTTAGCACTTTATCGGTCAACTCTATCGGCTCGAACGATAGCTTCACATCTGGTTCCAATTTGGCTATGTGTTCA
>JAFDYM010000480.1 GCA_018267435.1 Bacteroidota bacterium
AACAAACTCAACCCTGCGGTTCATGCGCTTGCCTTCTTCAGTACTGTTATCGCCTATCGGGTTTTGGCTGCCATAGCCTTTAGATGATAAACGCTGTGGGCTTATACCCATATTTACTAGGTATTCAACTACCGCAGCCGCACGTTGGCCACTTAGCTTTAAGTTATACTCATTGGTACCTGTGTTATCGGCATAGCCATTCACTATTATGGCAGCATCAGGGTTCTTCTCCAGGTAAGTAACTAAGGTAAGCAACTGCTTTTTGCTTTCTGGTAGTAGCTTGTAGTCGTCGTTGTTAAAGTTTATATCGTTTAGTACATACCTATTGGTAGCGTCGGTGGCGTTGCCATCAAAGTTGGTAGCAGGCTTTAATGTTTTGCCGCCACCAGCATCGCTGCTCTTATTGGCTGTGTTGGCAGCATCTATGGCTTGTGCAGCGCTTAGGCTATCCAAGGTGCGTTGTAGCTTAGCGTTAGCTTCTTGCAGTGCCTGCGCCTTCTTCTCGCTATCGCTTAGCTTGCGGGTGGTATTTTTTAAATTAGCCGATAGCGTATCGTTTTTAGCCAGTATATTCTCTACCGATTGGTCATCGCCCAATATATCTTTTGGTTCATCCTTCTTTTTGCGCTTATAGTCGGTAGCTATATGAAAGCCCGCTGTTATCTCGTGCGTGCTGCCTACTTGGCCTTTAAGCGTGCGCTGTGTGGTATAGTCGTAGGCATAAGCCACGGTAAACATGTTCAATATGTTTACGCCAGCCATACCCGTTACGCCAAATGAGTTGCGGTAGCCTGCACCTACAAACACTATGTTGTTATAGTCAAGCACTAGCGATGCATCGGCTTGGAAAATGCTTGACTTTGCCTTGCGCATAACTAGGGTAGGGGTAATATTGAACTTGCCCTTAAGCAATGCCAATTTGTATTGTAGAAATACATTGTAATGCCTTACATATTGATAGTTGGCATTAGAGTTATAAGTGGTAGCATACTCAGCATTAGACTGTATAACGTTAGGCACAGAGAAGCCTACCAATAGGGTTTTCCATTGGTAGCTTATGCCCACGTTCAAGTCGCCAGTAAATTTTTGCGGGCTTAGGTTGGCTATGTTAGGGTCGGCGTAGTCTACAGGATTAGTATTGGCAAAGTTTACCCTATTTACAAAAAAGCCCCCTTGTAGCCCTATACCTATTTGGTGGTGCTTGGCAAATTTTATTTTTTGGTTGTAGGTAAGCGCTGCATTGGTTCGGTTGAATATTCCAATCTTATCGTTGAACACATACGCACCTGCGCCTATCCTATTTTTCCAAAACGAACCTTCTGCCGTAGCGCCGCCGGTTACTGGGCTGCCAGGTATATCCGTCCACTGCGAGCGGTAGAAACCAAACACACGGTACTCGTTATCTATACCTGCAAAGGCTGGGTTGTTCAAGAACTTATTGAAGAAATAAGTGCTGAATAAAGGTGCCTGCTGTGCATGTGCTAATACAAAAAATAGCAATGCTGTAGTTATGCTTATCGTCCTTTTAAAGTAAGGACTGCTGAAGTTGTTATTCATTTTCATAGCCTTACTTTTTATTTAGATGAGTTTAATACGTTAATGGCACCTTTAAGTACAGTGCTGTTTTGCCCGCTAGGTGTTAGTAGATAGAAATAGGTTCCATCTGCTACGCGCTCACCGCTTTTTTGGTATACACCTGCCCAGTCGTTGTTATAGCTATCGCTCTCGTATACGGTAGCACCCCATCGGTCGAATATCAGCACCCTGCTGTTAGGGTATTTATCTAGGTCTATAGCCCATATATCGTTAAATCCATCTCCGTTAGGTGTTATTATATCAGGTAGCACAGGTACTTGTTCTATATCTATAAAGCCATCGTAGCGTTTATAGCAGCTCCTATCTGCCGAGTCTTGATACACATATACCACATAAGCTACGGGTTCGCGCGGTTTGGCGCGTATCAATGTATCGCTGGTTTCAGTAGGTCTTTCATCGGGTGTAAATATCACTTCCCATTCCAAATTGTTCAGCTTGGTAAACACGGCCTCTTCGCGCAGCCTTATTAGGGTGCTATCCTGCGGTAGTAAGTCGCCATTCAGCCATACCCGTCCATCAATCGAGTCGGGCTGTGGTATGTTTATATACAAGGTATCGGTACAGCCATTCTTATCGGCTACTTCTACTACGTAGTCGCCTGCTGTTAAGTCATAGAATACGTTATGCACCTGTGGTGTGCCACCATTTAGGCTAAAGGTATAAGGGTTTCTATCGGCAGGGGTAGGGTATAAGCGTATAGCGCCTGTGGCGTAGCCGTAGCATTGTATAGTGTCAATACTTATCGAGTCTTCGCCTGGTGTGTACGGCAATATGGTAAAAGGTGCTGCATCGCTACAGCCATTGCTATCAATTACCAGTACGCTATAGCTGCCTGCAGCTATGTTGCCAAAGCTAGGTTGCGTTTGCCTTAGTGTATCGCCAGGTGCGCGCACTAGGTTGTAGGTATAGGCTGGCGTGCCGCCTGTAGCGTTAATGTATATAGCACCATCGGTACGGTTGTAGCAGGTAATGTTGCTAGCTACTAAATTGTTGTTTATACGCAGTATATTTGGCTCAGGTACTTGGCCATCTAGTACTATGCTACAGCCTGCACCATCTATTACATTAAATTGGTGATAGCCCGATGCCAATCCATTTATCACCAAGCTATCGGTAAAGTCTATGCCATTAACGGTAAACTGCGAGCTTGAACCTGCTATGTGTATGGTAGCATTGCCCGTGCTTTGGCCAAAGCATGCAGTAGGGTTAAAGCTTATGCTTGCTTGTGCGGTAGCACCACCTATTACAAACGATATCAGTTCCTCGCAGCCCTTGGCATCTATTATTTTATAGGTGTATCCGTTAGGCTGTAAGTTTACAGTTATTGTATTTGCAAATTGCAACGTGCTATTGCCATCGCTTAACCTGTAAGGACCAACGCCACCCGTAGCGGTTACCTGTAGTTGGCCGCTACCTAGTGGGCAGTTAGGGTTATATGTTTGAAAAGTAACATTCAATGGGTTAACGGTAGCTAAGTCAATTTCAGCCGTAGCTTGGCAGCCTTTGCTATCGGTAACGGTGTGTATATATTGGCCACCTGTGGTGTATGTTAAGGTATCTAATCCACTATATGGATATACACCGCCAAAAGCAGTAACTACTACGGTGTATGCATCGCTGCTGCAAGTTATATCTTCCACCATGCTATAGCTAGCTAGCAATGTGTCGGGTTCATATATGTTCACTAATAGCGTATCGCCTGGGCAGCCCGAGTTATCGGTAATAATGTAAGTGTAGCTGCCTGCCCTTAACGTATCTATCTCCTCATGCGGTGTAGCCACATTTCCATTTATAAAGTACGGTGCAGTTCCGCCATTCACGTCTATGCTTACTTGGCCATCGCCCATGCCATAGCAGCTTACGTTGTTCGAGCTATAGCTAGCTTGTACTTGGCTAAAGGTTTGAATGTATATGCTGCTTAGGTCGCTGCACATGTTATCGTCTTCTATAGTTACAGGATATTGGTTAGGTGCAATGCCTGATATGGTAATAGTATCGGTAAATGATACCGTGTAGCTGTTACCTATATAAACAGTATATGAGCCCGTACCGCCTTGAGCGCTTACAAACACACTGCCCATGGCATTGTTACAATCGGGCTGTGTTACCTGTAGCATACTGCTTATGGCTTCCGGTTCGCTAAGTGTAAAGTTTACCGAAGCCGAGCAGCCACTATAGTCTTGTATGCTTATGGTTTGCTGGCCCGCATATAGGTTTTGGTTACCAATATCGCCGCTATATGGTGTTACACCACCACTGGCACTTACCAGTATCGAGAGCATGTCGCCATGGCACTGTATACCTATACCAGTATCTACGTTTACCACAATAGGTGAAGGCTCGTAAATGTAAGTGTATAGGGTAGTAGTACAACCTGCCGAATCGGCAATATTAAACGCATAGGTGCCAGGCGTTAGGTTATCAAAATTGAGCGGGTTAAGGTATGGTGCATTGTTTACAGTAAACGGTGCTATACCTTGTGTTATTTCTACGTAGATAGAACCGTCATCGGCGCCGTTACAGCTTACATCGTTAGTTGATAAGGTTGCACCGGGTTCAACATAGCCACCCACAGTTGCGTTAATGTACGCCACACAGTTGTTGGCATCATATATATCGAAGTAGTAATCGTCGGGTGCTAAACCTGTAAGTGTTATATCGTTTGTAAAGCTATTCCAAGTATTATAGTATGGCCCTACACCGCCGCTTGCGTAAATGGTGACTTCGCCAGGGCTACCGCAGAATGCATCTACAGTGGTGCTGCTTAATGTAATGGCCGGAGGTTCGGTTAGCGATATGGTTTGGCTAGTAGTACAGCCTTTGCTATCGTTAATAGTAAAGGTGTAGTTGCCTGCACCGTAATAGAAAGTGCCTATGTCGCCAGTATAAGGTGGAGTTCCACCTTGAGCGTTTACATTAAAGTAAATTAAATCGCCATTGCAATAAATTTCATTTTGCGACATAAATATCAAAGGGACAAAATCTTCTGGACCCGCTATGGTTATAGTATCTTCGTATCTACAACCGTTGGCATCTGTTATAGTTATACCGTAGTCGCCTTTAGGTTTGTTGCTTATGGTTGGTACGCTTTCGCCGCTGCTCCAAGTATACACAACCGGTGCCGCTGCATTAAAAGGTATTACACTGGCACTACCATTGGTAGCATTGCTACACACCACATCGGTTTTAAATATTTGTGCATTTAGCAAGCTTACCGAGTTTACATGCACCATATTGCTTATTGTACATCCGTTAGCATCGGTTATGGTAAATGTGTGGTCGCCCTCGGCAAGGTCGTTGCGTGCAAATAGGGTGCTCCCATCAAACCATTGTATACTTATAGGCGTAGTGCCGCCACTTACAGTTATTTGGGCCCCGCCGTTATCATCGGTACACATAGCAGCTATAGGTGTGGCGTTAAAGCTTAGTGCTGGTGGCTCTGTTATTTCTATTGAACTGCTGTATTGGCAGTTGGTACTATCGGTAATAGTGTAGCTGTATGTATTAGGTTGTAGGTTATTTAACGACGCCGTAGTTGGCCCATGCCCCCATGCAATACTGTACGGTGGAAAGCCCTGCTGTATACCTAGCGATATGCTACCGTTGTTAGCACCATGGCAGCTTACGTTGGTGGCGCTTTCGCTTATTTCCATGCCAGGCTTTTTGGTATTTACAAAGTTTACTTGGTCGGTACAGCCAAACACATCTGTTATACGCACCCATGCGTTGCCTTGTGGTATATAGTTGGCTATAGTACTGCTTTCGCCGCTGCTCCACACTAGGCTGTAAGGCGAAGTACCACCTGAATACTGTACACGTGCAGTGCTAAAAAAGCCAGCACTACATGGGTTAAGGTTTTCCAATACAGTATCTATGGCAATGGCTGGCGAGCCAGGTACTGTTATTGCTTTTGTAAACGTGCAGCCGTGAGAATCGGTAACTTTAAGGGTATAGGTGTTTGGCGTAGTTACTAGAATGTTCGGTTGGTTAAGTGCAGGGTTATGTGACCAATTGTAGGTAAACGGAGCAAAACCGCCCGTCATATTTATTCTTAGCGAATCTGCTTCGCCGCAGTATACATCGGTGCCTGCATTAAAGTTAAAGTCAACTGTTTTTAAGTTGAAGTAATGCTTGGTCATTCTACACGTATCGTAGTTGCCATTATATCCATATTGATTGTCGGTATAAATTTTAATATAGTACCTATCGGGTATCAGATTCGGAAAGTTGAACTCTATATTGTTAGTAGATGATACATTCAATGTTTGCAAGGGAATTGCCCCTACGGTATCCCCTATCAGTTGAATGTGTACATCGTAGTTGCCATAGTAGCTTAGCGTAGCTGTATCTGTAAATACTATTATTTTTAATGCTCCCGTACTATCTGCGCAAGCAAGGGTAGCTACTACCGAATCGCGCAATGCACCTTGTACAAAGTACTCTGCTGGGTAGCTGCATTCGGCATTTTCAATATAGGCTTGGTACAGCACACTCTCATTAGGTACTTGCCCTACAATAACCGAGTTTGTATTGTTTACTGCGGCTCTAAAAGTATCAGTGCCATGTGTTACTACATATTGCCAATCGTAGTCGGCACGCACACATTGATCTGGATACAAGCTACCATAATCAACCGCCATAGTGCAGTTTTGATTTAGATATAAACTAGCACTTATATCTCTATTGTATTCTTCCCATGGTAGCGAGTGGCTTACTATACAGCCTGCTGTATCTATTATATCGAAGTAGGCAACAGTAGGGCATAGGTTATCTTTTACGCCCCTAAATACCACCGTATATGGCGGTCCGCCACCTTTAGGGTGTATATAGTTTAACCAGTTAACAGGCTCACCACATTGGGTTTGTACAGTACCTGTTTCCGGCACGCGTAGTATATCGAAACGGTTATATAGCACTCGCCTTTGGCCCGAGGCATCGGTAACCATCGACCAATAGAATTCGCATAGCGATGTATCTTTCAATTCGCTGCCGCCGCTGCTCCATGTAAAGGTGTAAGGTGGGCAGCCTACTATGTTGGCAGTATCTATATGTGCATGGCCATCGCAGGCATCAGGGCAAGTGTTTTTATCGGCTATCATAGCGTGGAAGAACAGCATTTCGCCGCGACCACCTCCGCCACCGCCAATACCAGTACCATTTAATCCTCCACCCGATACTGAATCCCTATTCATAAAGCGGTTGCTTACGCCATTGCTGGTTACGCGTGGGCAGTTGTTGTAGTTGCTGCATGGCGTAGTGCGGTAGGTGCCGCCTATCCTAAAATCGCCATAGTTGTATAGGTCGCGGCCTACCATATCTATAGCTCCACCAAAAACATACTTTACATCGTAGCCATTATCGTTTTTATTGGTACCAAACTGGGTGCTCCATTGCAATGCCATGTTGTTTGTAAACTGCATTATACTGGCATCTAGTCCACCATTGTTGGCTGGTTGAATAAAGTAGTATGTAGGCGAGCCAACGTTAATTATAGGCGAAGATGAATAACCTGTAACCACTAGTTCGCAGGCATTGTTTATATCCATGCGGGTAAGCACATCGTAGTTAGTGCCGCCCATATAGCTGGTGTGCAATTGTTGCAAGGTATTTGCATCGAATTTTGCAATAAAGCCATCGCTACCGCCACCTGCAAAGTTGGCTTGGTAATGGCTGCCCGGCTGCTGCAATACTGGTAAGCCCGTACTATCTATACTGCCCGATATAAACAAGCCGCATGGGCTGTGTAATATGCCGCCTGGGCGCTCGTTAAATGGTCCGCCAAAGTAGGTGCTCCATTGTAGCGCCCCCGTTGGGCTAAACTTGGTTATAAAGCCCTCACCGCCTTGCCTTAGGCCATCGGAATATGCGGCACCAAAGCTTTGTTGTATCAAGGTGCTATCGGTAGTACCTGTGGTAAACAAACCATCTGCATCTATATCTATAGCGGTTATCACATCATTGCCAGGGCCGCCAAAGTAAGTACTCCACTGCCAGTTGCCCATGGTATCGAACTCTGCTATAAAGCCGTGGCTTTTGTTGGCATTAGCCGAGTCTGTGCTGTTGTAGGCACCTGCCTTCACCTTCAAAGGCAAGTCTGGCGAAAAGGTATAGCCTGCCAAGGTTACACGGCCATCGTAATACTTTATATCATAGGCCTCGTCTAAGTTCCTTCCTCCAAAGCCAGTGCCCCATTTCCATTTACCTTGGTTATCGAACTTAAGTACAAAGGCATCTTGCCCGAACAATTGTACTGGCTGGGTGTAGTTGCCCAATGTATTCTGCGGAAAATTCCACGACTTTGAGTACCCTGTAATAAATACCCCTGTAGGTGCAATGGCTACGGCATTGGCGCCGTCTTCATCGCTACCGCCAAAGTACGTGGCCCATATTAGGTTCTGTAGCCTATCGGTCTTCATTATCACTACATCCATTTGCTTAGGCACAGTTGATTGATACGAACCTGCTACCTGCGGAAATACTGGTAAGTAATCGCGGCTTTGCCCTACCGTAACTGTTTCAAAAGTTGCGTTTACATCTATACCCGTAAACTGTGTGCCTATAAATGTACTACCACCCCATACCACGCTCAGCGATGGATCTATAGTAAAGCCACCACCCTGCAGCTGGCTTGGTATGTCGAAACTTATTTGCTGGCCGCTAAGCTTCATACCTGCATTTAGGTCGCCGCTGGTGTGCTGGTATACTACCGGGCCTTCTTCTACACTAAACTGTTTGTTGGTGTAAGTAAGCACGTTGCCTTTGGCGCTAGGCGCTGCACCTTGCACGCTATACTTTACTTGGCGCGCATCGGCACCTATGTTTACCATATACGGGTGCTTGGCATTGCCGTTGGCATCTATGCTCCACAGCCAGTCTATGC
>JAFDYM010000481.1 GCA_018267435.1 Bacteroidota bacterium
AGGGCATTGGCTGCCGACGTATTGCCAGTATTGGCTACATACCCACTTATACGCATATGGCATGCAGGCTGTGCTACCGGCGAGGAAGTTTATAGCATGGCAATAATGCTTAAGGAAGCTAATTTGTTACATAAATCTTTATTGTATGCTACCGATATAAGTCCTGTGGCTTTAGAGAAAGCTAACAATGGAATATATAGCCTAAGCCAAATGCAGTTGTACTCAGAAAACTATATAAATGCTGGGGGCAAGCACAGCTTATCGGATTATTATCATGCCCAGTACGAAAGCGCAAAGCTAGATGCCTCTTTGCGCGCCAGAATGGTGTTTTCTACGCACAATTTGGCCATGGATAGCAGCTTCAACGAGTTTCAATTGATACTATGCCGAAATGTATTGATATACTTCGATCATAATTTGCAGAACAAGGTTTTTAAGCTGTTTGATAACAGCTTGGAACGGCTTGGCTTTTTGGCTTTGGGCACTAAAGAGTCTTTGCGGTTTTCATCTATTTCGCTACGCTACAAGCAAGGCAATGTAAAAGAGAAGATATGGAGAAAAATGAAGGGGCAAGACGATATGAGCTAGTTGTAATAGGCGGCTCGGCTGGAGCATTGGGGCCTTTGTTAGATATACTTAAGCAGTTGCCCGCTACATACCCGCTACCTATCATTATTGTGCTGCACCGCCTTAGTAATAACGAGGAAACGCTTGAGCACGTACTAGCACACCGCAGCAAGCTAAAAGTTAAAGAGATAGAAGACAAGAACGTTATTTCGCCCGCCACCGTACATGTGGCACCGGCCGATTATCATTTACTTATAGAAAGTAACCGTACTTTTGCTTTGGATGTGTCAGAGAAGGTACTTTTTAGCCGTCCATCTATTGATGTTACTTTTGATAGCGTAGCCCAAGTGTATGGTAAGCATACAGTAGCAATATTATTATCGGGTGCCAACAGCGATGGAACGGAAGGTGTAAAGGCTATAAGAAAAGCAGGGGGCTTGGCCATAATACAAACACCTGAAGATGCTGAGATAAGTTACATGCCACAAGTAGCTATAGAAAGTGCCGGTGCGGATTATGTGCTACCTGCAAACAAAATTGGCGAGGCCCTTTTAACCGTATTGAACTGGCTATAAAAACACGAAGCGCCCCAATAATGGAAGCGCTTTCGCGTAAATGTCAGCACAACATTTAAATTCTTTATTAAGCTTATTTGCTTATA
The DNA here is from genome assembly GCA_018267435.1 of Bacteroidota bacterium. Taxonomy (GTDB): domain Bacteria; phylum Bacteroidota; class Bacteroidia; order Chitinophagales; family LD1; genus Bog-950. Next base: position 1,229 of record JAFDYM010000481.1, read on the forward strand.
CAATACAAAGATGCACAGAGAATTCCTATTAAAAAGCCATAATTCGCAAGCGTATATAGAAATGGTGTAAACGAGTCGTTTTGCGGTGTAAGTGTAGCAATGGCCTATATCATATCTTTAAATATTGTAGCCAGCGCATCCTTTCGGCGCACCGAAATAGGTACCATACTGCCGTCGCTCATCCCTATTTCTCCTCCCTTGCCTTTATTATAGCTCTTTACGTGGTTTAGGTTAATAATATGGCTATCGTGTATACGTATAAATCCTTTCTTTATAAGCACTTCTTCGAATCTAGATAATGGCTTAGAAACGATGTGTTGTTTTTTATCGGTTGTAAATACTATAGAATATTTGTTTGATGACTGCACACGCACCACTTCGTCGTACTCTACAAACAGCATTCCGTTCTGCGTAGGTAGCAGTAGCTTGCCTATGGTAAAATCTTCCTCAATAGCATCGTTGCTGTTTGCCTTGCCTTGCACTACATCCTTGTATCTGGTTATAGCCTTGTCAAGTTCATCGGGGTTAATAGGCTTAAGTAAATAATGTAAGGCAGCATAGTTGAATGCCTTGGCGCCAAATTCCTCATAGGCTGTAGTAAATATTATATGCTTATTAAGTGGTTGCCCTAGGGTTTTCAGTACTTCAAACACATTGCCATCTAACAATTCAACGTCGGAAAATATAAGGTCTATATCTGGGTCTTCGAAAATATCTTTAGCCTCGGCCATATTACGGCCAGTACGTTCTACTTCAAATTGAGGTTGGTATTTTTTTAAAAGCGCCCGAAGTGTTTTAGCTCCTAACGGCTCGTCTTCTATAATAGCACAATACACTGTTTTCATCTATGTGGTTCGGGGTAAGTTCTAATCTTTTTTGGCTAATGGGAATCGAATAGTAACGATAGTGCCTCGGTCTTTATTGCCCAATTCGCTTTTATCTTTAAAATTAATAAACCATTCGCTACCATTCAACTCTCCGATAATTTTTAACCGTTCTTTTACGTTGCTCATAGCTAATGAAAGATTGTTTTGTTCCTTTTTTGTTATCAGTTTAGTACTATTTATACCCACGCCATTATCATCTACAGTACAAACCAATGCACCTACTTCGTCAAGTTTAAAGTCCACCTTTATTTTACCTCGTTCCTCTAAGGGAACTATACCGTGCCAAATAGAGTTTTCTACCAATGGTTGAATAATCATAGGTAGCATAGTTTTCTGCTCTATATCTACATTGCTATCTATGTTTAACTCATAATCGAATTTGTTTTCAAGGCGTAGCTTCTCTAAATCTAAGTAGTCTTTCAAGCATTCCACTTCTTCTATTACGCTTATATATTGCTGGCGCGAGTTAGATACGATACGGCGGATAAGTGTAGAAAATGAGCTAAGGAAATGTACCGCTTTGTCGCTATCCTTACGTAGTATGTAGTATTGAATAGAGTTCAGTACATTGAATATAAAGTGCGGGTTTATCTGGTAGTTCAGCGCTTTAAATTCGGACTGTA
>JAFDYM010000482.1 GCA_018267435.1 Bacteroidota bacterium
GTAACCATGCCATCTACATCATCGGGGTGGTTGCGGCCTTCTATAAAGCCTTGTCGTGCTACCTCAAGGTCAGGTTTGGCTTTAGCAAGTTCTAAGCGCGCCTTGCTATCACCTATAGGCACCTTCATGTGTTCTTTAAATAGTTGGTATTCGTGTTCGCTACGTGTAGTGGCATAGCGCTGTAAGTGGTAGGCTGCGTCTTTTTGTCCCTTGCTCCATAGGCCTTCGCCGCCCACGTATGCGCGTACCGATGATAGCGTATGTACGGAAAAGAAAAGCGTAACAAGCTCTATACAAATCAGCAAGGCCATAACGCCCACTGTAAAGTATAGTTTCTTGGTTATTGAAACATCCTTCAATTTCCGGAACAAGGTAACCCCCATGAATTAGATTTAAATAATTAACCATATTGCACTTACTCCCATAAATGCCATAGTCTCCCCTATCATCTCAATTCACGTTTGTTTATATGGCTGCAGTAGAACATATCCTACGTTAGCTCATTGTTGGATGTTGCATGTAACAGAACTCTTATGAAAGATAGAGTATTTTAGCTCTATTTTCTATTGTTTTATACTTAAAAAATGAGCTTTATGTTTCCATTTTTAAGAAAAATAATATTTAATGAGCACTTAACTTTCTTATTTTCATTGCTATGAGCGAGCATATAGTAAAGATATTAGAGGCTAATTTTATTACGCACGATGTAAAACGTTTTTTGATAGAAAAGCCTAAGGGCTACACCTTTATGCCGGGGCAAGGTACCGATGTATCTATCAACCAAGAAGAGTGGAAGGACAAAATGCGCCCCTTTACTTTTACGGGGCTTAACAAGTGGGAGCACCTGGAGCTTATGGTTAAGATTTACCCTAAAAGCAATGGTGTAACAAAACAAATGGGCCGCCTAAATGCAGGCGATGAAATTATACTTCATGACGTGTTTGGCGCCATACAGTATAAAGGGCCTGGCGTATTTATTGCAGCGGGTAGCGGCATTACACCCTTCCTTGCCATACTGCGCGAGCTTGCCCGCAACAAACAGATAGGTAGCAACAAGCTTATATATAGCAACAAAACCAGCGAGGATATAATAGCAGGAGCGGAGCTGAGCGATATGCTAAAGGATAACTTTATAAATGTGCTAACGCGCGAAAACGTAGTAGGCTTTTTAGATAAGCATATTACCCGCGATTTTATAATAGAACATATACAGGATTTTAGCAGACCGTTCTATATATGCGGACCCGATAAGTTTGTATCGGACATGGTAAAAATATTGGTAGACCTAGGTGCCAAAATGGAGGCACTTGTAATAGAACACTAATGGCAATAGCAAAACCACATGCGGGTACATACCCCGAGTATTATAGTTTGTACCTGAACACCGTGCAAGAAGAGGATTTAATACTAGCACTGCAGAACAATAGAAAGGCGCTGGATGCCCTTGTACTGGAAATGATAGGCAAAGCAGACCATAGCTATGCCCCTGGCAAGTGGACTATAAAAGAAGTGCTGCTGCACCTAATAGATACCGAGCGAATATTTGCCTATAGGGCACTTACCTTTGCGCGGGCCGATAAGGCAGAGCTGCCAGGCTTTGATGAGAATGAATATGCCAGACATTACCCTGCCGATAAGCGTACATTGCAACAAGTATATGCCGAGTTTAAAGTAGTGCGCGATGCCACTATACACTTGTTTCAATCATTAAATGAAGAAGCTGTGCTGCGCAGTGGTATTGCCAATGGCAAACCTATATCGGTAAGTGCATTGGGTTATGCCATAGTGGGCCATGCCAACCATCATTTTAATGTTATAAAAGAAAGATATTTGTAGTATGCTGTTTACTGCTGAAGAATATGTGGCTATAGCCAGTACTTATTTTCACAAAGGCGATTTTACACAGGCCAACATAGCTGTTGGGCAATCTTTTATTACTAGGCAGGATATTGCCGAGGCATGGTTGATACGCGCCAAAATTGCACAGGAGAACAGGATATTCGACCAAGCATATCAAGCGTACGAAAAGAGTATAGCGCTAGATGATGCAAATGCCGATACTTACTACAGCTTCGCTCAATTATTGAAAAGCTTTGGCCATTATTTAGAAGCGGTAAATGCTGTTGAAAAAGCAATTAGCCTTACAGATGGCTATGCCGATGATTACTACAAATTTTTGGCGTACCTATATTTTCAATGCGGCGATTTTGAAAATTGTATAAGGATATGCGAAGCTATACGCAGTATAATGTTTGATGATATGACTGCGTATGTCCATCTGTATAGTTCGCTGTTAAGGCTGGGTAGATATGAAGAAGCCACTGATGTGTGCGAGAAGTTTACACACGCGGTAATGTATTCGGCCGAGGTACAGAACAATTATGGTTACTGTTTGCTGCTTCAAGGCGAGTACCGGAGGGCCAAAAGGATATTTGAATTGGCGCTTAGTTATGATTCAGAAAATTCTTCGGTACACAATAACTATGGTTATACCCTTTTCAAAACAGATTATATAGAAGAGGGATTGGAGAGTATCAACTACGCTATAGAATGCGATATAACCAACAGCCTTGCATATAAGAACAGAGCCGAAATACTATTGCATAAGGACATGCGTAGCCAGGCAAAGCTAGATTTGCTACGTGCGCGCGAGTTGAACTATGCGGGCTTCTATGATTCGCGAGTGGATGATTTGTTGGCTTATGAGTTTGGTATAAATTAACCCTTACTTAAACCCAAGCGGCTGCATAAGAAAGTTCTGATACTGCTGCGGCGATGCTTGCCCTTTAAAGTAATTGGTAAATGCTAGAATGATAAGCACACTAGTTATAATACCTATAATAGCTATGCCATAAGCCTGTGTACGCGAACCTGTTTTTATATAATGCAATGCTGATACGTGTAGGCTTATAGATACTACTGCTAAGAAGTAGTAAGGGATGAAGAAGAATAGGAAAGGGCTATAGTTCATACCCGTTGATGCAAAATAGAAATTGGTATCTAAGCCAGTATACCTGCCAAACAGTACCGCGCTTACGTGTACTATAAGA
>JAFDYM010000483.1 GCA_018267435.1 Bacteroidota bacterium
GACAATTGCTTGCATTAAGGTTATTTTTAAGGGGCGAAATTGAGGATGGAGAGGGGTTAAATATGGGCTACAAGTACTAGTATAAAATTTGTGATGTTGATACGTGCCTTAATAACGATAATGATTATGCTTTTTGTGGTTGAACTGCAATCATGCTGTTTGCCTTCGCAAAACGAACTGCAGCATATTGCTAAAAGCTTTTATGATACAGAGGTTACCACTATTAATGGCCGCTCAGCAGTTATAAACCAAATATCGATTGTAAATATCCGTAAATACACTTGCGACTCATTGGCTGCCTATGTAAGGCTTAAAGGGATGTACAGCCAATCGGATGGTACGGAGGGTAAAGATTTTGATATAGCACGAAGGCTTACAATTGTTAAAAGGGGCGATGAGTTTCAAGTAGTTAATGAGGTAATCGAGGAGTAACCTACTGCTTATTAGCGTAGTATGTGCATATAAAAAGTGATTAATAATTGCTTTTTTCAGTTTTATTCTTATTCTTTGCACTTGTAGTTGGGTATTGGGCACTACCCTATAATATGGATAAGATCTAACACTAGTTAGAATATGCTTGATTATATAGATAATAAGTGTATTTTTGCGCGCGTTTTTGAATCTTTATAAAACTATTATAGAAGCTAGTTCCTGACCAGCTAGTTTCTAGGACACACATTAGTATTGGTTTGTTTATCGACTTGATTTGTATGTGTTACATAGCTTATGCTTTGTAGTTCATGCCAAGTCTATATATAATCTAATATTGAAATAAAAAATAAGCGAAAAGCAGCAATGGTCAGGTGCGTATGCATCCCATTGCTGCTTTTGTTTTTTAGCTAAAACAGCATTATGAGCAATAGCACTACGCCCTGTCATTCATCTTCTTTTTCAAAGCATATAGCTATGTATAATCGTACCCCTGCTATGAAGCCAATAGTTGGCTTTATATTATTGGCATTTGCCTTTCTTTTGTTTACACCTATAGCTGCTTCTGCTCAACAAGCTAGCCCTATAGCAAGTTCGGCAAGAGAAGAGCGTTATAAGGATGCTTTAAAGGAAAGCCATAACACTATTTATTTTACCGAAAACAAGGGCCAGTGGGAGCCTTCGGTAGTAATGCAGGGGCATACCAATGTAGGTTCGCTCGTTATAAAGAAAGACCAGATGTACTTCTTGTCGAAGAAAGGAGGACATCATGATGAGGAAGGAGAGGAGCACGAAGATGCAGAAGAGCATGAAGAAGATGAGGAAGACGAATCTTACGAGGTTCATGGTTGGGGAATATTCTTCGATGGCATGAATACTAACTTCCGTACATCTACAAGTAATGAAATTGTTACTAAGTACAATTATTTTTTAGGTAATAACCCTTCACATTGGGCTAGCAATGTAAATGCATATGGCGATGTAACCATGCATGGTATATATAATGGTATAGACTTGCGTATGTACAGCCAGGAAGATCACGCTTTAGAGTTTGACTGGATAGTAAACCCAGGTGCCGACTATAGGGATATAGTTATGCGCTTTAAAGGCCAAGAAGGTTTAAGAGTAGATGAAAAAGGGCATTTGGCAGTTAAGCTACATTTTGATGAGGTAAAGTTTGATATACCAGAAGCTTATCAAATAATAGATGGTAAAAAGGTAGAGGTAAAAGTTGCATTTAAAGTGAAAGGCGACGTGGCAACTTTTGCTGTTGATGGAAAAGTTGACAGCCGATATGCATTGATTATTGATCCGAGCCTTAAATGGGGTACTTGGTTTGATAATAACGATAACGGATTTGACGAGTACCTATATGCAGTAGACTATGATAATAGCGGTAACGTATACTGTGGTGGTAAGATAAATGTACAGGTTTCTAACGCTTATATAACTCCTGGAGTATTTGGCTATGATGCATCTTACAATAATGGTGTAGATGCTATATTATATAAAATAAAGGCCGATGGTACCGATGTACTTGTAGTAACTTATTATGGAGGATCTGGTAATGATGGTATTTATGGTGTTAGTCTTTCGCCCGATAAATCGGTAATTTACACTTGCGGTACATCTAATGGTACAATACCAACTACATCTGGAGCTTTCGATACATCCAATGATGATGATGATGGTTTCGTAGCTGTATTTCCTGCTTCAACATTTGGTAGCCTAACGTATGCTACCTATTTAGGTGGCAGCGGTAATGCTGATCAGATGGTTTCTGTACGTGGACTTTCTAACAACAGCTTTGTGGTGGGTGGTACTGTTAACGGTGCGTTGCCTGCTTCATATATATCTGGTGCCTACGATGCCACTTATTCGGGTAGTACCGAAATGTATATAGCCAAGTTTACTACATTCAGTACCTTGGCTTTTGGTACTTATGTGGGCGGTAGCGATGTAGAACAGTTAAATGACTTACAAGTATTTAGCGATGGAGCTTTGGCATTTACGGGCTATACAGCCAGTTCAACAGCTACTTTTCCTGGATTGGTTAGCACAGGTGGAGCAGCAGGTAACGGCCGCGATGGTGTAGTAGGTGTTATACCTGCAAACGGTGGTACTTTTAGTATGTTGAGCCGCATAGGCGGTTCGGGTGTTGATGAGTTTTATGGTTTGGCCATAGGGCCTTTCGATACCTTGTTTATAACAGGTATTACGCAAAGCAGTAACTTGCCATTAGGCCCTGGTGCTAGTGCTTCTACACGTTTCGATGTAACAGCTAATGGGTCGGAAGATGCATTTATAGGTAAGATACCTCGTACTGGTGGTGCCAATAGTTGGATTGCCACTTATTTTGGTGGTAGCGGAAACGACCGTGGTAACACCTTAAGAACCTACACCCCTTATGCTATAATGGTGTTTGGGGAAACTGGTTCAAACAATTTTCCTGTATTGAATTTGGCTGACGGCGGTGCGTTCTACGATGGAACATTCAATGGTGGCAGTTGGGATATATTCTGGATGGTATTGGGTACAGATTTGCGTACGCAATACTTTGCAACTTATGTAGGTGGTGGACAAAACGATTATTTAGGTGCAACCGGTGCGCCGCGTGGTAGTAACCACTTTGTGGTAGAAGGTGACACCTTAATAACATTAGGTACTACCGTACACAGCCGTACGCTACAGCCTACTGTTATAGGACCAACTACTGGCTCGTTGGCTGTATTTGACCCTGTAAATACTGAAGATACTGATAATGATGACTTACACTTGATTTTTAAATGGCGCCTTGGTGGTAACCTTTTGAACTTTGATTACGGCGATGCGCCTGTAAGCTATGGAACTCCACATCACTATATATTTAATAGTATTAAGCTAGGTGCAAATATTGATAGGGAAGATTTTCACCCATTAGCACCCGGCACTAGGGCAAATGACGATGACTTGAATGGAGCTTCGCCCGATGATGAAGATGCTATAGCAGGAACACAAGTAATGATAGAGGATAGTGCCTTGGCATACAATGTAACTTTCCCTATTACAAATAGTACTGGTGGTTCGGCATATGTTATGGGTTGGATAGACTTTAACCGTAACGGAGCTTTTGAAAGCTCGGAACAAGCTAAACAAACGGTAGCTAACGGTGCAACCTCAGCTACATTGAGTTGGACAGTTCCATCTTTATGGTCGGCAGGAAGCATAGATACCAGTTATCTACGCTTGCGTATTACTGCAGATGCTGCATACAACGTAACAAACCCTTCGCCTAGTGCGGGTCCAGCTTTGAACGGTGAAGTAGAAGACTATTTGGTGATACGTTACCATTGTGTTGATTTGACACCTGCATTGGTTACTACACAAAACCCTACAGGTTGTGGTGTGGCTAATGGTTCAATAACTATTACCAATGCAAACCTGTTGCCTATCGCTACATACGGTATATATTATACTTTTAATGGTGGTGCACCTCAAGGTCCGTTCTATTTAAATACTGCCAATAACGGTTCAATAGTAATACCTAACTTAAGTGCTGGTACTTATTCGGCAATACAGGTGTTTCACCCTACTAACCCAGCATGTGGCGATACTTTGGCTAATCCTATAGTATTGACAAGCCCTACTTCGCCACCGCCAAGTAACCTTACTGCTTCGGCAACATGTGTGGGCGGTACGCTTACCCTAACGGCTAACGGTACCTTATTGGCTTGGACTGGCCCCGGTGGCTTTACTGCATCAGGTAGCCCTGTAACCCGCACCAATGCTACTACAGCTATGAGCGGTACTTATAGTGTAACGCAAACAGTAAGTGGTTGTACCTCGTTGCCTGCTACTATTAATGTTACTATAAATAGTAACCCTACTGTATCGGCTACTACTAGTACACCTACTATATGTGCGGGCAGTACTATTAACTTAAGTGCTACACCTAGCCCTACTGGTACATATACATATGTATGGAGCGGCCCTAATGGTTTCAATAGCACATTGCAGAACCCTTCAATAACTAACGCTAGCACCGCAGCTGCCGGTACATATAGTGTAACTGTAACTAGTAGCACTACAGGCTGCGTTGGTAGCGGTTCTACTCCATCTATTACAGTAAATGCTGCACCTACGCCTACCGCTAGTACTAGTACGCCTACCGTATGTTCTGGTGGTACTATTAGCTTAACGTCATCGGCTAGCCCTGGTACATTTACTTATAGCTGGAGCGGCCCTGCTAGCTTTACTAGCACAGCACAAAACCCTAGCCGTACTAGTGTTACAACTGCTATGAGCGGTGTGTACACCGTAACAGCTACTAACACAAGTACTGGTTGTACAGCTACAGCTTCTACCTCTAATATTACCGTTAACCAGTCGCCTACTGTAGTTGCTAGCGTTGGTAGCCCTGCTTATTGTACTGGTCAAACTATTAGCTTGTCGGCTTCACCATCAGGTGGCACATCTCCGTATACATATAGCTGGAGCGGCCCAAGCAGCTTTACAAGCACTGCGCAAAACCCTACCCGTGCTACAGCTACTACCGCATTTGCAGGTGTATATAATGTAACTATTACCGATGCCAATAACTGTTCAGGTACTGCTGCTTCGCCAAGCGTAGTAGTAAACCAAGCACCAACTGTAACGGCAGCTGTTGGCAGCCCTACTTATTGTTCGGGTGCTACTTTAACTTTAACTTCTACACCAAGCCCAAGCGGCACATATACCTATACTTGGAGCGGCCCTAACAGTTTTGCAAGTTCGGTTCAGAACCCTACCATACCTAGCGTAACTACAGCCGCTACTGGTTCATATACAGTAACAGTAGTTGCAGGTACTAACTGTTCTGCTTCGGCTACTACTGGCACTACCACAGTAAACCAAACACCTACTGCTATTGCAAGCAGCAGCAGTAACACTTACTGTGCCGGTACTACTATACAGCTAAACTC
>JAFDYM010000484.1 GCA_018267435.1 Bacteroidota bacterium
AAGTGCGGTAGTTGAGATGGTGCTGTTGCCCGTGGTATTGCCCTCGTAAACCTGCTGCCCCGCCAGGTTGTAGATAGCTATGTTGTAATTGCCGTTTGGCAGCTTAATGTGCAGCTCGTTATTGGCGGGATTAGGGTAGGCAGACAGCTGCAAGGTGCTTGCCTCATCTATGCCTGTTTGTGTGCAAAGCAGTTTGTTCATCCAGTACCATATGTCGTCATCTAAAGTTAGTGGCACTAGTTCGTTGGCATAGGCGGCATCGCCCATGCGTATCAGCACCAGGTTTTGCGATGGCACTACGTGTACCTTTTGGTCGTTTTTGCCCAAGGCAGCAAACATATCTGCAGGGGCATTAGGTATAATGCTACCGGGAAACTGTAGCTGCGTACTTGGCATGTGGAAGGAGCTTTTACCATTCAACCACCACAAGTACCCATAAGATTGATTGATGTTCTGCGAAGTGTTTACCATTTGGTTGTAGTAGGCCGTATCGCTCAGCACAGCAGTAGTGTTCCACTTACCTTTGTTCAACATCAATAGGCCGAACCTTGCCATGCTACGTGCGGTGCTGAAGTACACATTGTTATAGTCAAGGTGTACATACAAGCCCGTCATGCCCGTTTTCTGTTTAACCCTTGTTAGGTGAAAGTTGTTCAGAGTTTGCCCCGTTGCTGCCTCAATAACGCCATCAAGCAAGGTGTATGGTGCATTGTGGTATGCCCAGCGCGTTCCAGGATCAGCCTTATACACTAAGCAGGTATCTAGCGTACAATCCTTATCTCCATAGCCGTCATCTAGGCCAGTGGTCATGGTTACTTGGTTCCATACTTTAATATTCGTTTCTTGCTCGGGCGTGCAGGCAGTCCAACCGGGACCAAGAAATTTACTGCTAGTATCCTGCAATGATAGATACCCCTCTTGCTGTGCTATGCCCACCAATAAACCGGTTAAAGACTTGCCCGCCGAGGCCCAATACCAAACACTATCCTGTGTAAAGGCATCGAAATATTTCTCGTGCGCTATTTTGCCATCTTTCAATATGATGAATGCCTTGCTGTTGGTGTTATCCAACATCTCATCTAGCGAGTCGAGGTATTGCTCGCACCAACCTAATGATGCAGGCGTTACTGTTTCCCAAGTATTGCCTGTAAGCGGTGGGAAGTAGAGTTGCTGCGCGCTAGCTGCACTAGCGGTAAAGTATAGACAAAAAAATAGTAGAGCGTTTTTCATGTAGTGGGTTTACATTCTTGACACTCTACTAAGATAAAAGTTTAAACCGATTTCTACTTCTCCATTATCATGGTTATGCCTTGTCCGCCTGCGGCGCATACCGATATAAAGCCACGGCCGCTGCCTTTCTCGTTCAATAGCTTCGCCATTACACCAATGATACGTCCGCCTGTAGCAGCAAAGGGGTGTGCTGCCGCCAAGCTGCTACCTTTCACATTCAGTTTGCTGCGGTCGATGCTACCTAATGGTTTACTTAAGCCAAACGATTTAGTTAGCTCTTCGCTCTCCCATATTTTTAAGGTAGCCAATACCTGCGCGGCAAAGGCCTCGTGTATTTCGTAGAAGTCGAAATCCTGCAAGGTTAGGCCTGCTTTATCCAACATTCTTGTAGCGGCATAGATAGGTGCTAGCAATAGGTTGTGCTTGTTCTGCACGTATTCAATAGCTGCCAACTCAGCAAAGCTGATGTATGCCAACACTGGCAAGTTATGCGCTGCTGCCCATTCTTCGCTAGCTAGCAATACGCAACTTGCACCATCGGTAAGCGGTGTAGAGTTACCTGCAGTCAACGAGCCCCCAACTTTATCGAAGGCAGGTTTTAGCTTCGCCAACTTCTCCAATGTAGAATCAGCACGTAGGTTGTTGTCCTTCTCCAAACCTAGGTATGGCGTTATCATATCGTTGAACCAACCTTCATGATATGCCTTGGCCATTTTCATGTGGCTTTCATAGGCTAGTTGGTCTTGCTCGGCGCGCGGTATGTTGTAGTACTTCGCTGTTATCTCTGTGTGGCCGCCCATAGCAAGGCCAGTGCGTGGCTCTTGGTTAGCAGGTACAAGGGGCGAGAAATGCTTCGGGCGTATCTTCAATAATTCGCTGATGCGTGCGCCTGTGGTTTTGGCGCGGTTAACTGCCAATAGCAACTGGCGCAGACCTTCGTTTACCATTATCGGCACGTTGCTGGTTGAATCAACACCACCGGCTATACCTACTTCTATTTGACCAACGGCTATTTTATTACCTATGTACATGGCGCTTTCCAAACCTGTATCGCAAGCCTGTTGTATATCGCAGGCAGGTGTAGCAGGGTCAAGCTTAGTGCTTAGTACACACTCGCGCATAAGGTTCAGGTCAAGGCTGCTTTTTATTACCGCACCACCTGCTACCTCGCCCAATAGTTGGCCTTCCAACTTGTATTTGCTTATCAAGCCGTTCAATGCTGCCACCATCATATCTTGGTTGGTAGCATGGGTGTAAGCAGTATTTTGACGGGCGAATGGTATACGGTTATAACCTATTACGGCTATTCTGCGAAGCGTTTTAGCTGACATGTTATTGCGGGTTTTAGAATGTTAAAATAGGGAATTTGCGGGAGGAAATAGAACGCTGACAAAATTATGATAGTTATGATTTGTTCTGTTTTAAAGTAGCAGCAGTATTTTTAATAAAGCCAAACAATATGACCTGCGTAATCAAAATAAGAATGAGATAGCCTACAGGCTTGTGGTTATACATACCCTGAAACAGCCTGGTAACACCTAGCAACATAGTGAAAGCAAACAGCGACCATGCTGTTGTAGCGCGCTTAACACAATACCAGATACTAGCTGTACACATTGTAACAATACACAGTGTAATATAAAACTTGATGAACTGTGGTCCGTTGAGGCTGTAAGGTAGGGCTTTGCCAAAAGCATAATAACTAAATGCGAATGGAAGTAAC
>JAFDYM010000485.1 GCA_018267435.1 Bacteroidota bacterium
AAGAACGACCCTGGCAATGGCTACACAAATTCGCTATTATGCTTTATACAGTTGTTTATAGTAAGCAATAGGGCCGATACCTATTACTTTGCAAACAACCGCAACCAGCACTTCAGCTTTAATGCCGACGAGCAGTTTCTGCCCGTATATAAATGGGCCGATAGCGACAACAAGAAGGTAGATGACCTGCGCAAATTTACTGAGAAGTTTCTTGCCAAATGTACCTTGGCTGAAATGATAAGCCGCTACATGGTATTGGTAGAAAGCGAACAGAAGCTAATGGTAATGCGCCCTTACCAGATATATGCAGTAAAGGCAATAGTTGACTGTATACACCAGAATAGAGGTAACGGCTATATATGGCATACCACTGGCAGCGGCAAAACGCTTACTTCTTTCAAGGCTTCTACCCTACTTAAAGATAACCCTGATATAGAGAAGTGTCTGTTTGTGGTTGACCGCAAGGACCTGGATAGACAAACCCGCGAGGAGTTCAATAAATTTCAAGAAGGCTGTGTAGAAGAGAATACCAATACCGAGGCTTTGGTAAGGCGAATGCTATCGGAAGATTACACCGATAAGGTAATAGTAACAACGATACAAAAGCTGGGCCTAGCGCTTGATTCTAACTACAGAAACTTTAAAGAGCAGCTAGCTACGCTTAGCAACAAGCGCTTGGTGTTTATATTCGACGAGTGCCACCGCTCGCAGTTTGGAGAGAACCACAAAGCTATAAAGCAGTTCTTTCCTAAGGCGCAACTGTTTGGTTTTACAGGTACGCCTATTTTTGAGCAAAACGCAAGCTATACACGGGTAGATAATGGTAAAGAGGCTTCGTACCAAACCACAGAAGATATATTTCAAAAACGATTGCATTCGTATACCATCACCCATGCCATAGAAGATAAGAACGTGTTGCGTTTTCACATAGACTACTTTAAAGGCGATGGAAGCCATAAGGCTAAACCCGGCGAGGCAATAGCGCATCAGGCAGTGGTAAATGCAATACTAGATAAGCACGACGCGGCTACGGCTAACCGACGCTTTAATGCCGTACTTGCTACCAACTCGATTAACGAAGCTATTGAGTATTACCGCTTGCTAAAGCAAACACAACAAGCGCGTAAAGCAGATATTGAAGAGTATATACCCCTGAATATTGCCTGCGTATTCTCTCCACCAGCCGAGGGTAACAAAGATGTGCAGCAGCTGCAAGAAGACCTGCACCAAGAGAAACTGGATAACCAGCAAGCCCCTGAAGAAAAGAAACAAGCGCTGAAGGAGATATTGGCTGACTATAACCAGCAGTATGGAACAAACCATACAATTAACGAGTTTGACCTGTACTACCAAGATGTACAGAAACGCATAAAAGACCACAAGTACAGCAATGCCGACTATGCGGCCGAAAACAAGATAGACCTAACCATAGTGGTGGATATGCTATTGACGGGTTTCGATTCGAAGTATTTAAACACGCTGTATGTAGATAAGAACCTGAAGTACCACGGGCTTATACAGGCATTTAGTCGCACCAACCGTATACTTAACCGTAGCAAGCCTGCGGGCAATATACTCGACTTTAGGCAGCAGCAAGCCAACGTAGATGACGCTATTACCTTGTTCTCGGGCGAGGATAACAGCAAAAAGGCCAAAGAGATATGGCTGGTTGACCCTGCGCCGGTAGTAATGGATAAGTACAGCAAGGCGGTGAAAGAGTTGGAGAAATTTATGGAAGGGCACAACCTACCATGCCAGGCCGAGGAAGTAAATAACCTAAAGGGCGATACCGCACGTGCCGAGTTTGTAAACCGCTTTAAAGAGGTGCAGCGCCTACGCACACAGCTTGACCAATATACCGACTTAACGCAGAAGAATGTTGACGATATAGAAACGCTGTTGCCCAACGAACAGCTGCGCTCGTTTAAGGCTGCATACCTTGAAACCGCCAAACGCCTGAAAGACCAGCAAGCTAAAGAAGGTGATACTGCGTCGCCTGCCATACAGCAGCTCGATTTTGAATTTGTGCTGTTTGCCTCGTCGCTGATAGACTACGACTATATAATGAACCTGATAGCGCGCTATACGCAGAAACCTGCGGCTAAGCAGAAAATGACGCGCGAGCAATTAATAACCCTGCTTGGCTCAAGCGCTAACCTAATGGACGAGCGCGAGGATATAACAGACTATATAAATAGCCTGGAGGTAGGGAAAGGCCTAAATGAAGCAGAGATACGCGAAGGCTACCTAGCTTTTAAAGAAGAGAAATATGATAAAGAACTGGCTACCATAGCCAAAGCACACGGCTTGCAAACTGCGGCGCTGAAAGGCTTTGTGGGCGATATAATAGCACGCATGATATTTGATGGCGAAAAGCTGAACGACCTGCTTGAACCACTTGAACTGGGCTGGAAAGAGCGCAGCAAAAAAGAAGAAGCCCTGATGCAGGACCTGAAACCACATTTAACCAAACTGGCCCAAGGCCGCGAAATATCGGGACTAGCAGCGTATGACTAAGAAGCAACAAAACAAACTGGTGCCTAGGCTGCGATTTCCTGAGTTTAAGGATAGTGGGGAGTGGGAAACTAAAGTATTAGGAAATGTATTTTGTGAAAGAGTAGAAACAGGCTTTACAAGCTTGCCATTACTTTCTTTAACTGAAAAAGAAGGTATAGTTCTGCAAGAAACTACAGGAAGAAGAGATAATTCAAGCACTGATAAATCTAAATATCTACGTATTTGCCCTGGTGATGTTGCTTACAATACTATGCGGATGTGGGAGGGACGAAGCGCATATGTTGCAATGGAAGGACTAGTAAGCCCAGCTTATACTATCTGTTCACCACTTAAAGGGAATAATGGACTTTTCTTTTCTCATTATTTTAAAACTACACATTTAATAAAGGAGTTTCATAGATTTTCCCAAGGTTTGGTAAAAGATACATTAAACTTAAAGTATGATGCCTTTTCCAAAATTACGATTGTAATACCTAGATCAAAAGAACAACAAAAAATCGCCGACTGTCTATCTTCATTGGATGAATTAATAACCGCCGA
>JAFDYM010000486.1 GCA_018267435.1 Bacteroidota bacterium
ATCACCAGGCTCGTTATCGCCCATCATATCCCTACCGTTTTCGGTAAACCATAGCTCTTTCGTATGTGGATGCCAATCAAACCCAACACTGTTGCGTATGCCATGTGCATACACCTCAAAGTCGCTGCCATCGGGGTTCATACGTGTAATAGAAGAGAAACGCTCATCCTTCTTATGGTCGTCGCATATATTACATGGTGCGCCCACAGGTATGTATAGCTTGCCATCTGGGCCAAAGGCCATATACTTCCAACCATGGTGATCCTCGGTAGGAAAGTCGCCTTTAATTAAAACAGGCTTTGGTGGATTGGCAAGGTTATCCTCAATGTTATCTATGCGCCATACTTTGCTCACCTCAGCTATATATAGCGAACCTTTATGGAACGCTACCCCGTTAGGCATGTGTAGGTCTTTGGCTATGGTGTATTTTTCGTCAGCCTTTCCGTCGTTATTCCTATCAACTAATGCATATACCTTATCGCCCTGCCTGTTACCTACAAATATGGTTCCCCTGTCGCCCATCGCCATTGAGCGTGCATTCTCCACACTATCTGCAAATACGCTAATACTGAAACCTGCTGGTAGTTTTATGGTATGGAGTAGCGGCGAATCCGTCTTCTCTTGCGGGCGGTTAACCGCTCCGCAACTTGCAATGAATAGGATTGAGAGATTGGCTATTATATAGCTTAATTTCATGCTGATCATTTTACCAATTACTAAAAAAGAATGCCCTTACTCTCTAACAACTGGCAACTTACAAGTTTCAACTCTTCAATACCCGTATTTCTCTTTCCAATTCTTACGCAGCGATAAACGTATTTCGTTTTCGCGCGCATTGTTGCCAGGCTCGTAGAACTTAGTGCCTTTTATTCTATCTGGCAGAAATTCCTGCTCGGCAAAATTACCGTCGTAGCTGTGTGCGTACTTATAGTCTTTACCGTAGTTAAGGTTTTTCATCAGCTTGGTTGGGGCATTGCGTATATGCAATGGTATAGGTAGGTCGCCAGTTTGTGCTACTAAGGCTTTTGCTGCATTAATGGCAGCATAGCTGGCATTGCTTTTAGGCGATGTAGCCAGATATACTACTGTCTGTGCCAATATTAAATCACATTCAGGATAGCCTATCATCTGTACTGCTTGAAAACATGAGGTAGCCAACAGCAATGCGTTCGGGTTGGCATTGCCAATATCCTCGCTTGCCAGTATAAGCATGCGGCGTGCTATAAACTTAGGGTCTTCTCCACCCGCACTCATACGTGCTAAGTAATACAATGCAGCGTTAGGGTCACTGCCGCGCATCGACTTTATAAAGGCTGAAATGATATCGTAGTGCTGTTCGCCGCTCTTATCATATATCGCCATTTTCTGTTGTATTACTTGTTCAACAACAGTATTATTTATTACGTTTTTATCTTCCTTGTTGGTTAGCGTATTGCCTACCAGTTCAAGCACGTTCAATAGCTTTCTTGCATCACCGCCGCTATATTTCAGTAGCGCTTCGGTTTCTTCTAGCGCTATGTTCTTCTCTTTCAGTACTACATCATCTGCAATGGCATGTTGCAATAGCTTCTCAAGGTCTTCGCGTTCCAAGTGCTTCAATACATATACTTGGCAGCGCGATAGCAAGGCTGATATAACCTCGAAAGAAGGATTCTCTGTAGTGGCGCCAAATAGAATGATAGTGCCCTTTTCAACGGCACCCAGCAGGGCATCTTGCTGTGCTTTGTTGAAGCGGTGTATCTCATCTATAAACAGAATGGCCTTACCGTTTTCATTGGCTTCTTCTATTACACGGCGCACTTCTTTTACGCCGCTATCTATGGCACTTAGTTGGTAGAAGGGCAGATGAACCTGTTCGGCTATGAAGCGCGCCATGCTGGTTTTGCCTACACCTGGCGGACCCCAAAATATCATGGAAGGAATGTTGCCGCTCTCTACAAGTTTGCGCAGCACCTTGCCTTCTCCTATTAAATGTTGTTGACCGACAAATTCAGCAATGGTTTTAGGGCGTAAACGTTCGGGAAGTGGAGCTAGCATAACAGCAATTTAAAATCAAAATCTACGTGGCTAATTTATAAAATTAGAATGCCAATGCCTCGATTTTGTATTTTGTTAAGGCTCCAGTATTCGCTTTGCCTCGGCGGCAAAGTTTGCTGACTGCATTACTTCAATAAATTGTTGCTGTTCGTTCATTATCCAGCATTTATTGCAGTGTTCAAGGGCTGCCTCAATATCGTGGGTAGAAAAGATGATAGTCTTCTTTAGCTCTTCGCTTATATTCTTTAAGGTTCCAAGTATATCGCGCTTATTGCGGAAGTCGAGGAAAGCCGTGGGTTCGTCTAATATTATTAATGGTGTTTGTTGGCATAGGGCACGGGCAATAAGCGTTTTCTGCCTTTCGCCATCGCTCATTTCATTAAAGAATTTTGCCTCCAGTTTCTGCAAGTGCATTACATCTATTACTTCTTGCACTATGGCTTCGTCCTTATCATTAAGCTGTCCTAGCCACGAAGTGTAGGGTGCCCTTCCTAAAGCTATGAAGTCTCTTGCCCTTATATTGTCTATGTAGATACGCTCCGTAAGCACAATGCTCACCAACTTAGCTTTATCGACAGCCGATAGCTTATCAAGTTCCTTTTCAGCTATTGTAATACTGCCGCTTATAGGTTTCTGTAAACCCGATAGCGTTCGCAACAGGGTAGATTTACCGATACCGTTTACACCAAGTAAGGCTATCATATCGCCTTCATTAGCTGCAAAACTAATGTTAGGGAACACTACTTTGCTACCATAGCCCACATTCAAACTACTTGCTTGTAACTGCATCATAACCTACGTTGTTTAAGTATGATCCAAATAACAATAGGTGCGCCAAGCAATGATGTAATGGCATTAACAGGTAATACATAATCGGTACCTGGTGTAGAAGATACGATGTTGCATATGCAGCAGATGATAGCGCCCATCAAAGCACAAGCTGGAGTAAGTATGCGGTGGTCGGCGCTTTTAAACAAACTGCGGGCCACGTGTGGTACTGCTAAACCCACAAAGCCTATCGGGCCACAGAAGGCAGTAATACTACCTGCCAATATACTGGTGCAAAGCACTATCATCATTTTGGCGCGTTGTACATTTAAGCCCGATGTGGTAGCATACGTATCGCCAAGTAGCAGTAGGTTTAGTGGCTTCGATAAAGCATAAGAAAACACAAGCCCCACAACTGTAACACCAGCCAAATATCCTATCTGCGATAGGTTGGTGTAACGGAAACTGCCGAAGGTCCACAATACATATTGTTTCAATGCTTCGTTGCTTGTTATAGATTGTAGTATCTCAATCAAGGCGCTTATGCCACCGCCTATCATTAGCCCTATGATAAGTATTGCCACTACATCGTTCAAGCGGAATGATATAGCGAAGTTGACCAAGAAGATGAGCACGGCGCCAAGCGCAGCGGCAAGTATAATACTCCAACTGCTCATCAGCCTTACTTCGTTGGTAATGCCTATAGCCGTAGAGGCCATGATGAGGATAGCTACACCTAAGCTAGCACCCGCGCTTATACCTAACACATACGGCCCAGCAACAGGGTTGCGGAACATGGTTTGCATTTGCAAGCCGCTAACAGATAGGCCTGCCCCTGCTAGCAATGCGGCCAGGGCACCAGGCAGGCGTGCTTCAATTACTATGTTGCTCCACGCTTCGTTGTTGCTATTGCCCTGTAGGATACTTAGTACTTCAGAAAAAGGAATGTTAACAGAACCGAACACCAATTGCAGTAGAAACACAATAGCTAATGCTATTGCCAGTACGGCGAATATGATGATGTTTCTGCCTTGCACTTATTTCAATTTACGGTAGTAGAACAATTGATGATTGGGTAACAGTTCAGGGTGCAATATATAAATCAAGTCGGCAAGTACCAGGTCGGGATTAAACGTTGCCGACTCCCAAAAGTCGATGCCGCCATTTGCCGTACGACGCTTATCGCCATTATATACATTCCCCGTTTTGTACGCTTTAAACAGCATGTTCTTCTTATCGGCGTTCCTAATATCGCTCAATGAACCAGCCAATCCTGTGTTAATCCAATAGTCAGCATTAGCAGCTTTGTTGTACACGGCTTCATAGTCAAGGCTTAAGTTCAGGCCATTTGTTGCCAGCACATCTTTCCAGAGAAAATCAGCACCCGCATCATTAAACAGCAAGCCGATATAGTTTTCGCCGCTTGGCATATACCACACTTCCTTAAATGGCAAGTTGCAGAACACCATAGGCTTAATGCTAACAGTCTTGGCTTTCTCTTTCAAGGCCAAATAGTTTTTCTCTATCGCATTGAAGATGCTATCGGCAGTGTATTCTTCATCGAAGAAAGCAGCCGTAAACTTCAGCCACTCGGCACGTGCCAACGGGTCTTGCTCCATGTAGTCAAGGTTCAGTACCTGCTTTATGTGCAGCGATTCTAACTTTATCTTCATCTTGCTGCCGCCGTCAAACTCGCCACTTGTAAACACGAATGATGGATTAATCGCCACTAGCTTTTCATAATTCAATTCATTACTACCAAGTTTAGTTATTATGCCTGCTTTTATGTTTGCTTGTATGCTGCTGTCATACGTCAACTCGGTGTTGGTCATGCCCACAAGCTTATCGAGCAAGTCAAGCTTAACCATACTCGCTGCATGATTAGTGCTTACACATACTATACGTCGGGCGGGTGTGTCTATTAATGTAGCATTGGCAAAGTCAACTGGCGCAGCTTTGCCTTTAGGTAAAAGCACATACTGAGCTAGCACCTTGCTACTGTCCTTTAGGTCTTTTACAGTTATTACTTTAAAACCATTGTAGTAGTCTACACTAAAGCCCTTAGCGTACTTAACAGGCAGACTCTCTTGCTTTACGCAATGTGTAGTGCTATGCTCTACCTGCTTAGGTTGATTGTTGCACGATGCAAATAAGAGTGTAATAAGTAGTATACCGATAAATCTATTCATAGCTAAATATAAAGTTATTGGTTCCTACGCCTGTGGTAAATGCTTTTTTCTCGTTGCCATCTTTGCTGTAGCGATATGCACGTGCTGGTTGAATAAAATCAAAGGCATCGGCTACATAAATGTCCTCATCTTTTGGGTCAATTGACAGTGCATATAAGTAGCGATTGTTGCTTGGCACTAATAGGCTAGGAGTTTTATCATTGATAGAAACACTATTTACGCCCGCAGCAGTCAAATAGTATATTTTATCGCCCGCTTTATTCATGCTTATGTTGTTGGGTTTGTCACCATTGCTAAAAACTATTGAATCAACCACATTAAGCGAAGCATCAAGGCAATAAAACTTTGCAGGTAGAGAAATAGTACTGTCCGCAGCCTTTGCTACCCATACGCGGTTCATGTTATCTTTCACTATGCCACTAGTGTTGGCGCTGTTCAGCTTTATGTTATTGATTATAGTGTTGCTGCTGGTGTTCAACACTGCCAAGCCCGCATTGTTGCTAGCAGAAGCATCCAATTCTTTACCTTCTATCAATAGGTTGTCGCCTATTTGTACAATATGTTCAGTCCAATCTGTCGGGGTGTTTATCTGTTGCAGTACCGTTCCTGTTTGGTAATCTACCACGTGTATCTTCTTCGCATATAGTTCGGTTACATAAGCTACATGATCGTTAATGGGCTGTACGTAGCGCGGCGATGAGCCGGGTATATTGATTGTCCTCACGCTCTTGAATGAAGGAATACTAACCACCTCTACCTTCTGCGAGTTATTGACCACAATAAAGCCTAATGTATCCATAATGTAGAAGCACTGCGCTATATCGCCTAGATAGTAGCCATTCGCTTTGTAGAATAGATTCGTGGTTGCCTCATTCGTTTCAGGATTGTAAAAGCTAATATCCGCATTGCCGAAGTTGAACAAGCCTTCATCCACCGTATATACACCATCCACTTGTGGTATAGTACCGCTAGTATCCTTCTTACAGGCTTGTAATAAAAACAATAATGGCAATAGCCATAGTATCAGTTGTTTCATTTGCTTGCAAATTTAAACCTTATTATTCCTTCGTAAGCACGGCCGGGCATGGGGCGTTGCGCCACGCTTTGGTAGTCGGCATTGCCAATGTTGTTTACTCTAAATGATGCGCCTATTTCGTGCGGACCAAATACAAAATCCTTTCCTACTTCAAGGTTGCTTATAAAGAAGCCTTTTAATGATTGCGAGTTATCGGTAGAAGTATATAATGTACTTATATAGTTGTTGCTACTGCGAATGTAAAACCTGCAGTACTGCAACTGTAACCCTGCTGCTACACTATGCAGCGGCACGTATATCAACTGCTTGCCTTTGCTTTGGTCGTAAGCACTTAATCCATCTAGCCCCGTTGTTTTGGTAAATGAATACGATGCACGAAAATCAACTTTAAACTTCTTGCTTACTACGTTTGTATTGGTTGCATTTACGGCTACTTCAGATCCACGGCTAAGCACACGCTTGTAGTTTACGGCGCTCCATATAGTTCCTTGCGGTATCCATTGTATCCAGTCATCAACGTAGTTGCAAAAGCCTGTGACTGA
>JAFDYM010000487.1 GCA_018267435.1 Bacteroidota bacterium
ATCATAATTTATTTGGTTTAAAAAATATGTCATCTGCGTGGCAAGGTAGGCTAGTTCGGTTTTATCGCCCATGTTTACCATTAGCTCGTATAGTTCAGTTTTGTCTTTGCTATAAACGCCTACACGCCACTTGGCCTTACTTATGGCTGCAATATATTCCAAGGCGGGGTTACTGCCAATAAAGCAGGCCAATAAAAGGTCGAATTTTTTAGCGGCAAATGCCTCGCCTTTAGGGTCGGCAGGTATGCCCGCCCAACTTATGTTTTTGCCATGCAGCACCTGTATGCCCGGCTTGCTTTCAGTTTTCTTATCGCTTATGTAGCCTAGTATTTCAACATCCTTACCCAGCTTGCGCAGCTGCTCGGCATATTGCGCTATGGTGGCATCGTTGACCGCATCACGACTATCATAGATGATGCCTACCGTTTTAGCATCGCGCAGATTAACAATGCTGCGGGTAGCTTTTTGCTTGCCTGTGGCCTCGGCCAGTGCGCGCTTATAGAAATACTGTTTTATGTTCTGCCAAAACTTAACCATGCTCTCAAATAAAAATTAAACGGTTTCGTACACGCCCATATTGCTGTACTTGTCAATGCGCATAGTTATGCGCTCTTGCGGCGTGTAGCTTTCCAGTTCCTCAATGTTCTTTATAATGGTTTTGCGCAGGGTCTTCGCTGTTTCTTCGGGGTTGCTGTGGGCACCACCTATCGGCTCCTTCACTATGCCGTCTATTATCTTCATTTTATAAAGGTCTTGCGCCGTTGGCTTCAGTGCCTCGGCGGCCTTCTCTTTATGCTCTACGGTTCGCCATAGTATGGTGCTGCAGCTTTCTGGCGATATAACCGAGTACCAAGTATTCTCCAACATCAACAGCCTATCGCCCACGCCTATACCCAACGCACCACCCGATGCACCTTCGCCTATTACTATGCATAGCACAGGCACTTTAAGTCCCGTCATTTCAAACAGATTGCGGGCTATAGCTTCGGCCTGTCCACGCTGCTCGGCACCCTCGCCGGGGTATGCACCCGGGGTATCTATCAAGGTTACTATCGGCTTGTTGAATTTCTCTGCCAGCTTCATTAGGCGCATGGCTTTGCGGTAGCCCTCGGGGTGCGGCATACCGAAGTTGCGCAACTGGCGCATTTTGGTGTTGCTGCCCTTTTGATGGCCTATTATCATATAGGTTTTGCCGCCTATACTGCCAAAGCCACCCATAATGGCTTTATCATCCTTAAAGTTCCTATCGCCGAAAAGCTCAACAAAATCATCGCACATATAGTCGATGTAAAACTTGGTGTAGGGCCTATCCGGGTGGCGGCTAACTTGTATGCGCTGCCACACGCTTAGGTTGTTATATATCTCTTGCTTCTTCTCTTTCAGCTGCTTCTCTAGTTGAGGTATGCCATCGGCGGCAGCTACATCGGTAGCACTGGCATCTTTCAATGCCTGTATCTGCTCGGTAAGCTCGCGTATGGGTTGTTCAAAATCAAGAAAGGTCATATCTCCTCCGGGTTATTTGCCAAAAATACGATTATGCGCGAAAACTTTACGCTGCGGTAATGTTTTAGCAATGCAAAACATGCGTTAAAATAGCCCAATACGAGAAGGGAACGCGCTGAATGTGAGTTATTTCGGCAGATACGCGAAAAATTACACCGCTACGCTTATTACTAAGTTCAACACTTTATTCAGCAGCTTATCGCGTAGGCGCATTAGTTGTACTTCGTCCATTTCCTCGCCATCGCTAAAGCGCCACTCCAACCTTCTATCGGCACTTATGTTGCTGATGTATGCCTGCACGCCTATGGTGATAACATAATCATAATTGAAGTCGGGCACATCGTGTATGCTTTTGGTGGTGTGCAGTTTCATACCTTCATAACCTATCCTTTCCATTTGGGTAATGGCTTGCAGGCTAACTTTGCGGGCGGGCTGTATGCCGGCGCTAAATGCCATTATTTCATCGTTGCGATATAGGCGCACCATAGCCTCCGCCATTTGGCTTAGCAGGGCGTTATCATTGCATACAAACAGGATGTAGGTCTTTCTTGTCATAGTGGTTTGGTGTTGGAATAGCGAATTTGCCTTTCTAATCTTAACAAGTGTTGAACAAGCTTTTAAGAAACGGTAAATTCAGTAGGCAGTAGGCAATTGCGGAAGTAGGCAAATGAAGAAAAAGAAGAACACGGATGACGCGGATTACACGGATAGGTGTAAGTATGATTAGCGACAATAGACAAAGATATACTTGAAGGGTAGAATGCCCACAGTATGCGCGCACGTGGTGCGAAGCAGGGAGCGAGAAGCGCGATAGTACCGCGCCAAAATATGAACACGGATAAAACAGATGAAACGGATGCACACAGACATACAAACCATTACAATCCGTTTTATCTGTGTTATCTGTGTCATCCGCGTTCTAATAAAAAACTCTAGGCGTAAATGCCACTTCACATTAGCGCAACATAACATTGATTAAAGCTTAAAGGCGCGGCTACAATTTGGTGAATGCAAGTACACAACTTTGCATAACCAAATTCCATAACATGGAAAAGCGTAAAGTAAAAGTGGCGGTAATAAGCGATGTGCACCTGGGCACTTTCGGTTGCCACGCCGGCGAGCTGAACAAGTATCTAAAAAGTATCTCACCTGAAATACTGATCATCAACGGCGACTTTATAGATATATGGCAGTTGAGCAAGTTTTACTTTCCCGATTCGCACTGGCGCGTTATTAAGCGCATCATTAAAATGATGATGAATGGCACGCAGGTGTATTACTTAACGGGTAATCATGATGAGATGCTGCGCAAGTTTAGCGGTGCACAGTTAGATAACTTTCACTTGGAAGATAAACTGGTGCTAGAGCTTGATGGCAAGCGCTTTTGGTTCTTCCACGGCGATGTGTTTGATGTAACCATGAAGCATAGCAAGTGGCTAGCCAAAATAGGTGGCGCTGGTTATGATATGTTGATACTATTCAACCGCTTCATCAATTACTTATTGAAGAAGGCTGGCAGGGAGAAAATATCATTATCGAAGAAGGTAAAGGACAGCGTGAAGGCTGCGGTAAAACACATCAGCGACTTTGAGCAAACAGCCGCAGATATAGCAGTGCGCGAAAAGTACGACTATGTAATATGCGGACACATACATGAGCCCGCCATGCGCAAGTACGATTGCAAAGATGGGAGCGTACACTACCTAAACAGCGGCGACTGGATAGAGAACCTTACTGCACTTGAATACAACAACGGCGAGTGGAGCCTGATGTACTACAACCAATTGGTATTTGAACAGGAGTTTGAAGCAGAAATTAGCGTGCGCGAACTATCGAGCGACATTGTAGAACTGCAAACTACCTTTATAAAGCATAGGGAACTGGCCAAGGTAAGCTAAGCTTAAACACTTGATGCTATACAGCGAAAATACGCTCTTACACCTCAACATAATTTTTCTACGGAAGAAGGGGCAAAGCACCCGCTTTGCCGAACGGACGGTATGCAAAATGCATTGGTTAGATGCGTTCAATCGTTTTATAATTAAACCCTAGCTATATGAAAATCCTTTTTGGAATTCAGGCAACCGGTAATGGGCACATAACGCGCTCAACCGAAATTTACAAACTGCTGAAACAACACCCCGATGTAGAGCAGTTGGACGTATTGATAAGCGGCGGCCAAGCCAAAATGAGTTTACCTTTCGAGGTGAACTACCAATACAAAGGGCTTAGTTTTTACTACGGCAAGAAGGGCAAAATATCTATCCTAAAATCGATAGGCAAGGCAAACTTTTTATCGATAAGTATTGCCTTGATGAAGGTACCATTTAGAGAGTACGACTTGATAATATCGGACTATGAACCTATAACCCTATGGGGTGCTAAAATAGCAGGCGTGCCTGCGGTGGGCATAGGCAATATGTATAGCATGACCTCGAAGAACTTCCCTAAAGTGGGCGGCTCATCGAAGGCATCGAAGTTTATAACAAAGATGATGTGCCCTGCCAAGAACAAAATAGGTATGCACTTTCAAAAGTTCGACGACTTTATATTCTACCCCGTAATACGTGGCGAAATACGCAACGCACCTACTAGCGACAAGAACTTTACGTTAGTATATCTCAACTCGTACACCGATGAACACATAGTCAAAGAGCTATCGGCACCGCAGTTCAGCCACCGCAAGTTTGTAGTATATTCTAAAGAGAAAACAACGACAACATCTATAGGTAACTGCTTGATAAAGCCATTAGATAACGATACGTTTACCGAGGACATACTAAGCTGTAGCGGTGTAATAACGGCAGGTGGTTTTCAAACCATAAGCGAGGCATTGTACTTGGGTAAGAAGCTGTTTGTAATACCTATAAAAAAGCAGTTTGAGCAGAACAGCAATGCCAAGATACTAGAGCAGATGGGCGTGGATACTTGCAAGGAACTAAATGCCGACTGCATTGAGCAATGGCTGAGCAAGCCGAACAATGTACAGGTGAAGTTTGACGATGACTTGCAGAACATTGTTGACGCGATATTGAAAACTCCTTTGCGCAAACGTGGGTATGGTATAGCTGCTTAGTATTATCTTGCGCAGCAAAACCATAAACCAAATGAAGCAGATACTTTGCAGCTTAATGCTATTGAGTGCAGTAGGCCTAATGGCGCAGAAGGGCAGGATAGACATACAAGGCCATCGCGGTGCGCGTGGGCTTTATCCAGAAAATACGATACCCGCATTTATAGGTGCAGTAAAACTTGGCGTAAACACCTTAGAGCTTGACGTAGTAGTAACGAAGGACAACCAAGTGCTAGTAAGCCACGACCCTTATATGAACGATGGCTTCTGTAGGCAAGTAGATGGCAAAAGCCTTACCGGCGACATGAAAAAAGACTACAACATCTACACCATGACATACGCCGAAACACAATCTTATGATTGTGGCCAATGGGGTAATGAGAAATTTCCAGATCAACAGAAGCTAGTGGCGCACAAACCACTACTTGCGGATATGATTGACAGCGTGGAAGATTATATACGCAAGAACAATCTGCCGAAGGTAAAGTACAACATAGAGATAAAATGTGCACCTGCGGGCGATAACATTATGCACCCGCTACCAGAGCCATTTGCCAAGCTAGTATATGAGGTAGTAAAAAAGAAAGGTATACAGGACCACTGCAACATACAAAGCTTCGATGTGCGCTGTTTGCAGGAAATACATAAGCTTGACCCGAAGTTACCTATAGCTATACTAATAGCCGATGCCAATAACTTTAAGAAGAACTTAGAGCAGTTGGGCTTTACGCCTTATGCTTATAGTCCGCACTATATACTGGTGAACAAAAAACTGGTGAAGCAGTGCCATGCCGCAGGCGTAAAGTTGATACCTTGGACTGTGAACGACGAAAAGAAAATGGTGAAGCTGAAGGAACTAGGCGTTGACGGTGTAATAACCGACTACCCAAACAAGGCTATACAGTTATTGCGTTAATACATTGCGATAGCCATGCGTACCCTCTAACTCACTAAAGTGAGAACCGCATGGCAACAAACACCTAATACATGAAACACATACTAAGCATATTGCTATTAGCTGCTGTGGGCATGGCGCAAGCGCAGTTGATTATTACGCCGCAGCCGCAGCAGGTAACGGTAGATACTACCAAGTTCTTTAGCTACAACCGCGAGCAGATAACGATGAAGAACAGCCCCTACAACTTTGTAACCTTAGGCACATTCGATAAGCAGCTAGGTAAAGAAGGCTACCGATTAGAGGTGAAGGAATCGGGCATATTGCTAGTAGCTAATAGTAACATAGGTTTGTACTACGGGCAGCAAACAATAAGACAGATAATAGCACAGTTCAGCCCCAAGCCTGAGATAGTGAAGCTGCCATACTTGACGATAGTTGACTACCCGCAGTATGCATACAGGGGCTTGCACTTAGATGTGTGCAGGCACTTTTATAGCAAGGAAGTAGTGATGCAATACATAGATGAAATGCTGCGTAACAAGCTGAACTATTTCCATTGGCACTTAACAGATGACCAAGGTTGGCGCATAGAGATAAAGCGCTACCCTAAGCTAACCGAGGTGGGTGCTTGGCGCACCGAAGCCGACGGCAGCAAGCATGGCGGCTATTACACGCAAGATGATATACGCGAAATAGTAAACTATGCCCGCGAGCGCAACATCACCATTATTCCTGAAATAGAAATGCCAGGACATTCATCGGCGGCTGTGGCGGCATACCCTTGGCTAAGCTGTAGCGGCGATGAGATAGAAGTGCCGAATACATATGGCATAAAGAAGGACATCTTCTGCCCTACCGACTCTACTTTTCAGTTTCTGAAAAACGTGTTGGATGAAGTATGCGAGTTGTTCCCTAGCCCGTACATACATATAGGTGGCGATGAAGTACCGAAAGCGCAATGGAAACAGAGCAGCGCAGTACGTGCCCTAAAGCAGAAAGAGAATCTAAAGAACTACGAGCAGGTGCAGCATTACTTTATGAAGACGATGGATAGCTACCTTTCTACCAAAGGTAAGCGCAGCATAGGTTGGGGGGAGGTAACGCGCGGTGGCTTAAGCGAGCAGATGATAGTAATGAGCTGGCGCGGTAGGTATGCCGGCAACAAGGCTGCCAACAAAGGCAACAGCGTTATAATGGCGCCGCGCTTCACTTGCTACTTCGATTACCCGCAAAGCAGTAAGGATAAGAAGCAGGCATGGTGGATGACTTATGTGCCATTAGAGAAGGTTTATAAATTCAACCCAAATAAAAAGAACAAGCCACAAATACTAGGCGGACAAGCCAACCTGTGGACGGAGTATATAAGCAACGAGGCACAGCTATGGTACCAACTAAAGCCACGCGTATACGCCCTAGGCGAAGCACTGTGGAGTGGCGGTAAAGACTATGATGCTTTTGTAAAGAAGATGGAGAAGCTACAGTTGCTGAACAAGTAACTACTCTTCGAAAAAAGTTTGTATCTCCTTAATATGGAAGTAGCTTAATGGTTTATCGAAATAGCCCATTACAAACTTATTCTTAACGGCACGGTCTTTATCTTCGGCGCGGTTGCTGCTAGTAAGTACAAATATCTTGGTGTGGGCATGGCACTTTTCGCGTTTTGCATATTCCTCAAGAAAATCGAACCCGTCCATTACTGGCATATTCAAATCAAGCAGAATTACATCGGGGCAAGTTTCTTCGCGCTCAAGATAGTCTAACGCTTCTTGGCCATTCAGGGCTTCGTTAATAACACAAGTAACCTTGTTATCGGCAAGTACAGCCTTGCTTAAATAATTAAAAGGTTCACTATCATCTACCAATAAAATCTTGTTCAGAGCCATCTATCCCGTTTCAATTTCACCAAATATAAGCGAACGTACCTTGTTTGTCAAGGCTAATAAAACCGTAATATCTAATTGTTATTGGTTAGGGGGTACATGCTTTTGAAAGTAAAGCTGATTTTGGTACCCTTGTTTGGCTCGCTTTCAATCTTAATATTGCCGCCATAAGCCTGTATAATGCTCTTTACTATATGTAATCCTACGCCACTACCCTCCACATGGTCGTGAAAACGTTTGAATATACCAAATACCTTATCCTTATTCCTATTTAGGTCTATACCCAAGCCATTATCTTGAATAGTGAAGAGATAAACGCCTTGGTAAAGTTCGTGCGCACTTACATCTATCTGCAATGCCCTGTCAGGATGCCTATACTTAATTGCATTGCTGATAAGGTTATACATAACGCTCTTAAAGTGCATATACGGGAACATGACATGCTGCACCTCTAGCACATCAGAATTCAATTGCCCGCCCGCCTCGGCTATTTGCGGCTCCAAAGTACCCATTACATCTTCCAATATAATTTGCAGCCTTACAGGTTCGCCCCCTTCATTGCCTGTATCGGTAAGGTTTTTGCGCAGTTTAAGTATACTGTTAAGCGATTGATTAGTGCGCTGCATTTGCTGCGTAGTGCGCTTTATCATTTTCAACAAAGGCTTTTGTTCGTCCTTTACACCATCATTCTTATCAAGTAAATCTACCAAACCTTCCAGCGCAATAACAGGGGCCTTTATGTCATGCGAGCTGATGTATGCAAACTGTTCCAAGTACTTATTGTTTTCCTCCAGTTTGTGCAATGCTATGTTTAACTCCTCGTTAATCCTTAGCATGCTTATATCGGTGTATATACCCAACCAGGTAGGCTCCTCGCCATCTTCTGCAGGTGTAGCTTTTATGTTTACCAACAGCAGGCTTTGCTTGCCCGATTTGGTTGTTACCTCAACCTCGCCACGCCAAAAGCCATTAATCCATATATTATTCCATACTGCATCGCGCGTGGTGCCCAATATGTTCATGCTTATAAAGTCGGTAAAATCTTTACCTACCATTTCTTCGGCCGTAGCCTCGAACAAGCGCTGAACATTGCCGTTGGCACTTACTATTTTTCTGCTTTTAGAAACACGCAATACACCATCGGGCATCATACGTATTAGCTCGGCATAGTCGGCTATGGTTTTTGCGCCACGCTTGCGGTCGTCAATATCAATAATAGAACCCACTAATCGTTCAGGCTGCCCTGTGCTGTTATACTTAGCCTGTGCACTGCCCAAAAACCACTTATACTCCCCACTTTTGGTGCGCAGCCTATACTCTATCTCAAAACGCTTCTTGTTTTTAAAATGCTCATCTAACAAGGTCAAAGTACCCTTTACATCATCGGGGTGTAGCAGGCTTTGGAAAGTACTTAGCGCAGGGCTTAAGTCACCTTCGGCATATCCAAGTAGTTGATAAAAACGTGGACTCCACCACTCTTCGTCTTTACTTACATCTGGCCAATCCCATATACCGGCGGCAGTTCCTTCTGTAGCAAGTTGCAAACGCTCTTGCGTATTTTTTAGCACAGTTATATCATTATATATCCCTACCCAACCTTGCATTTCACCTTCAGCATTAAACACCATGCGCGCACTAGCCAACAGGCTCTTTCTTTTTCCATTGCGCAAGGTAAATATCACTTCACCTTTCCATACTGTGTTATTGCGCATAGAGGCTAGAACATCTTCTGGGTTTTGCCCTACTATTTCATAATTCAGCATTTCGGTAATACGCTTACCCAGTATTTCGTGCTTCTTTATTTCGAACAGTTCCTCTGCTGTTTCGTTAATGTGGTAAATATTCAAATTCCTATCTCCATATATAATGGCATTAGGTATTATTTGAATAAGGGCAGCCTGTTGTTCAATAAGCTGCTGGTTGCGCTTCTTTTCATCTATATCAATTATGCTGCCTATCATACGCACAGGCTTACCTTCTTTATCAAACTTGGTTTGCCCATTTACAAGAAACCACTTGTATTCGCCGCTCTTGGTTTTATATCGCTGCTCTATTTCAAACTTAGAGGCCGTGTGTAAGTGTTTATGCTGCGTGTGCTTTGCTAGCTCAAAATCCACAGGATGGGTCATTTCTTGCGATGTGTGTGCGCTTGGTTCTATTTCGCCTGGGGCATAGCCTAGTAGCTCGTAGTAGCGTGGGCTCCACCAACGCTTATTGCCTTCATCCATCTTCCAATCCCATAGGCCAGCGGTTATACCATCCAAGGCTAAGTCTAGGCGCTCTTCCGATTCTTTTATTTGGCGCATATCGGATACTTGCCCACTTAAGTAAAGCAACAAGCCAGCTACAGAAACATAACCAATGGTAGAGGTAATCCAGCGTGGGGCGTAAAAATTATCTATGAACTTGTCGCCCACCACTATTATGAGTGTAAGCATAAGGAAGTTAACCGCAGCTGCCACCTTAACGTTGCGGCTGCGGCGGTCGAATGCATAAGATGCCACTAATAATACAGTGTAAATAGATGCAGGAAGGGCATTCAAATACTGGTAATAGATAGCAAGCCCTGTAACCGCTACGCTTATAGCGGTAGTTATAATGGTAGTACGGGTAAAAAGGGACTTTTGCATATTTTATTAGAATACTTGAAAGTATGCAAAATGGAGAAATGTATGAAATGTTGATGAGCAACATCATAACACTATACATACAGTATGTATAGTAATGTACACCGTGGCTTAAACCACTTGCTTGGGGCCGCTTAGCTTAATGCGCTTGCCATGCAAAAAGTCGTTCAACTCATGTATGTATTCATCAAGCTCATCGGCCGAATCGCTGATAAAAGGCACACAGTCAAGTACCTCTTGTACAGTAATATTTTTGCTGCGCAGGGCGTTGGCTATGGCTTTATAGTTAGCTACCGGCTTGCGGAACTTATGACTGACCGTAAAAAGCATTTCTTCGAGGGCATGTACATACTGTATGCGGAACTCCTCTGCTTCTTTACTTAAAGTAGTATCGAGCACCGTGCCTACCATGCGCAAGGCTTTACCCTGTTCATCGGCAATAATATCGCCCGTGGCCATGTGCCATATCCACTTATTATCTACCCACACTCTATATTCTACCACGCCTGCTTTCTTATTCATAAACACGGTAGAGATTGCTTCAGTCAAAGCTGCTTTATCTTCAGGATGCACATTCTTGCTCCAGGTTTTAATATCAACAGCACTGCCGTCTGCCTCGCCGAACAGAGCATACATTTCGCTTGACCATGTAATGTGTAGCGTATCCAATTCGTACTCCCAACTACCGAAGCGGCTTATTTTCTGCGCCCCTCTTAGCTGGCTAACAGTTTCTTGCAGCTTTCTGTTTGCAAACTCAGCTTCTGCCTTCCGCACTAGGTTCTCCTTACGCATATCAAGGTACTTTATTACCCTTATGCTAAGTATGCGCAGTACCCTTAATTGCTCATCGCTAAACTGCCTTGGCTGCGTATCCATTACACACAAGGTGCCTATGGCATGGCCGCTATTGGCTAGTATAGGCACACTTATACATGCCCTTATATGGGTTGCACCTGTAGTAAAGGGGCTATCCTTTACCCTATCATCTAGGGTAGCATTGGGTATTACCATTATATCGTTTGGCGATTTCATGGCATACTGGCAAAAGGTTTGTTCAATAGGCGCTTCGCTATTCTGTAAACCTATTTTTGCTTTATACCACTGGCGCTTCGAATCGATAAAGGAAACAATGGACATGGGTGTTTCGGTAATAGCGCTAGCCAATTCTGCAATATCGTCGAACTCCTTTTCGGGCAAGGTGTCCATTATCTGATATTCATTAAGAGATTTAAGGCGGGCTACTTCGTCTATCACAAAAAATGGTTTAATATCCTAAATGTACGTATTGCTGCTGCTATAGTTAAACCTTAAGTTACTCATTTTACTCAAAATACTAGTAGCCGGCATGCTGATTTTACTTCACTTTGGATAACAGCCATTCTTTTTCGGCTATGGCATTTGTGAGGGTGATGTCTTCTTTAAGCTGTGCTTTTGCCTTTTTATCGTAGGGGCGCAGGTGCATTACCTTGCTCATGTTCTTGGCAAAGTTGCCATATACCGTAGCGTGATACGTTTGAAGTTTTTTGCGTTTTAGCTGCTGCTTAAAGTTGCCCAAACTATAATCGAGCAGGCCGAACTCATCTAGTTCATAGTATGTTTTGATTAGCAGAACGCGCGCATCTAGGTCGGTAAACTGTTCTTTTATCTCTACTTCTTGCAGCAAACTCATGGCACGCTCATATTGCGCTGTAGCAAAGCAATAACGTGCCTTACAGTAGGCATAAAAGCCATCGCGTATGTCTGCGTCAAGCTTGCTCCTATAGTCTTCCAAAAACGTAGCTACCCAATCGTATTGCTTTAAGCCAATAGCTATGGCCGAAATGTTTTTGTATGTAAATGGCGATAGCTGCCCGCGGTCTTCAAACACGCCGCGCTGTAGACCGGCTACATATATCTCGAACACTTCTTGGTAGTACTTCTGCCCGCCCGTGTTCAAGCGCTTTATACAGTAGTTAATGGCTAGGGTAAATATGTCGCGCAGTTCCTTTACATCCACGCGTTGCGAGTGGTTAAGCAGTAGGTCCTTTAGCTTTATAAAATAATCTTCGTTGTTGGGCTCGGTAAGGCAGAGGTAGTTATGGTAAAGCAAGTTCACCAAGGGGTTGTTCAACAGTTGCTTCTTATGCACCAGCGGCATTACATCTTGCATTACATCATCGTTGTATTCAAACTTGAAAACATTGCGATACGAAAGCAGATTGCACACATGCTTCAACTTTTGAATGATGTAGAAAGAGTCAAGATCATCGGACATTCGCTGTAAGTCCTCATTCTGCGCGCGCCTATTGGTTATGCTATGTATGTAGTACTCGGTGTGTAGCTGAAACTGATGGTAGTAAAGTTCGGGGCTTAGCGCTGCATCTTGCTGCATATATTGTTCCGCCTCTTTATAGCCCGCGGTAAACAGTTTACTTAAGCCTCGCTTGCGCATACTTCTAGCCAATAGCAATTGCTTATGCTCTTCGTTGCTTTCCATTTCGCCTATGGCTATGCAGCGGTTAATGATGCGCGTCAAATAGGTCATAACATGGCGCAGCTTGGCAGCATCGCCTTTACCATCTTCAAACACATATTTAACAGCATTATTAAGGAGTATTTTCTCCTCCTTTCTTTTCTTTGTCAGCAGCAGAAATTCGTACAGGCGTATCTCTTCGGTGCGGTAGTTAAAGTAGGGCGAGCGTACAGCTTTATCCAGTTCCTTCAGTTCAGCGGGGCTTAGCGAAGAAAATAATTGATACAAATTGCTGTCGGCGAAGTTCATTTTTTCGATAAAATATAGTATCTAAGATAGTTTATTTCTCTCTTGGTATACTAAATATGGTTTCCATATTTTTCGATAAAATGGATTATTTGACCTTCTTTTCGATTGTTGCTATTCGGACTTTCGTACCATGAAAGTTTCTATAACAACAAAAACATACAATATGACACGCACGTTAACTATGAAAACCCTGCTGCTGTGCCTTATAGCACTGCTAGCTACCCAAGCCCAGGCACAAGGCTGGATGAAGAAGTACTCGCCCGATATGCAAATGGGCCCAACATCGTTGTATACTACTGCCGACGGCAACTTTGTTACTACCGGTTGGAACCTGAACGGCACGGGACAGCGTTTAATGAAAATAGCTGCCGATGGAAGCCCTATGTGGGCAGTAGACCACGACTCTACGAACTCTATATCGTTCAGTAATATTACACAAGATGGGGGCTTTGCCATACTTACCTATAACACAGACGGCAACCAAAGAATGGTACTGCGTACCGATGCCAATGGCCAAAAACTATGGCTAAAGAGCATACAACCCATACCCGCAGCCAGCAACTATGGCAATGCCGATATTGATACTACCGATGATGGAGGTTTAATTGTAGTGCATTCGGCATACGATTCAACGGAATTGCTTAGCAAACTGTATATAAAACGGCTAGATGCAAACGGCGAAATACTTTGGACTCAAAGCTATTTCGATACCGTAGCAAGCAAGTACACACAATCTATACTTAATAGTAAGGATGGGGGCTTTTTATGTACCGTAGTAAAGGGTAGCGGTGTAAACATTACTTACAGTTTGATTAAGATAGACGGCAATGGCAATATGCTATGGGAGCATGTATTCCCTTTCCAAAACTATGTAATACCTACTGTAGCTCATGATGGCAACATACTGTTAAGCAGGGGGCAGGTAGCCAATAGCGGTGCCAATGGCGTAATAAAGCTTGACCAAGATGGCAATGAGCTGTGGAACCATAGTTATCCTACACTTCCCGATTCATCATCGTGGTATGGTACTATAGTAGAGAAAGAGGATGGCAACCTGGCACTGATAGGCGGCAAAAGCGTGAATAGTATCGATAGGTTTTCGTTTTGTATAGTAGATACATTGGGCAATGTGTTGCACTATAAAAAAATACCTAGCGGCAATCTTGGTCATAACCTTACATTGTTACGTTCGGGGTATAAAACCTTTACGCGCTGCCCCGATGGCGGCTATGCCATAGCAGGATGGATAACCAATGACCCAAATGGCTACTCGGCATTTATTATTAAAATGGATAGCATGGGTAACGTATACCCGAGCCAATTGATAGGCAATACCTATGCCGACTTAAACGAAAACTGCGTTAAAGATGCAGGCGACTATTTTGCACGCCCGGTTAACGTAACCTTTACTAGCGCCAACGATACTTTTACAGTTATAACCCGCGATAGCGGCTACTACGCCCTAGGTTTATACAACGAGAACTATGCCATTACTGTTACGCCACCATCGCCATACTGGCAGGCAAGCAGCTGTAATGTTGCTAATGTAAACCTACCTGCGGGCACGCTTGATAGTACCTTGTTGTTCGGCTTAAAACCAATCATCAATAGTCCGTTTATAACCATTAATGGCGAGATAGACCGCCAACGTGCCTGCTTCCCTGCTACGTATACGGCGCAATATTGTAATACAGGTACAGCGCCCTTTACAGGTATTTTGATTTTGGAAATAGATACGCTGCTACATGTTGATTCAGCATCGGCGCAAATAATAGCGCAAAGCGGCAACCAATATTACTTTTTGGTACCACAGCTGGATGTAATGCAGTGCGCTACGCTTAAAGTGTA